>JALWJW010000272.1:11512-13103 GCA_026996935.1 Hyphomicrobiales bacterium | reverse complement strand
AAGGTTTGGATTTGGCTGAAACTTTCATCACATCTGATGCCAGCCTGTCAACCGACAGCGCGCCAGATGATGCTTTTACCTTGCCGGAAGTGGCCGGCGTTGCGGTTGTTCACCAAACAGCACCGGGCAAAAAGTGTGCGCGCTCGTGGATTTTCTCAACCGAAATCGGGTCTGATCCTGATTACCCCGACATCACCCCACGCGATGCGCAGGCAGTGCGCGAATGGGATCAACTCATGTCTAACAAAGGTTAAATCTAAAATGCCCGAACATTTGCGAATATGGGGACCAATGGCGGTGTATGGTCTTATGGCCGCTGCTTTGTCTTTCAGTATTGATCAGGGCTTTAAAACCTGGATGTTATATTCTTTCCAGATTGCAGATCGACAACCTGTTTCGGTTACATCATTTTTTGATCTTGTGATTATTTTTAATAAAGGCATCAGTTATGGCTGGCTAAAAGGGCTTGGTCCCTGGCCGCTGATTATTGGCCAATCACTCGTAACCCTTTTCTTATGGTTGTGGATGGCTGGCAGTGATCGCAAATTTCACGCCATCGTGCTGGGCATGATTATCGGTGGTGCATTGGGCAATATTGTTGATCGGTTTATTTATGGCGGGGTGGCTGATTTCTTCTTTTTCCACGCTTTTGGCTTTAGCTGGTATGTGTTTAACCTTGCCGATGTTGCTGTTGTTGTCGGGGCGGCTATTCTGGTCTATACTTCGTTCACGGATAAAACTGAAAATTAAGATGCTGATTTAGCCTTTGTTTTGCCCAAATGAGGCACTACAAATCACCTAGATATATAGCAGGGACAAATATTGTGGTGCAATTCAAACACTTAAGTTTAGCAATCGCTGGCTCATTATTTTTAGCCGCATGTGGTGAAACCGCCTTTCAGGATGCGTTTGATGCAGGTAAGTATTCACCTGATGAAACAAAAGTGCGCTCTGGACAGCCATTAACCACACCACCAGACTTGCAATTGCGGCCCCCAAGTGGTGTTGCCCCGCAGGAACCTGCTGTCGCTTCTCGTGCACCGGTTCAAACCGCGCCGCCACAATATGGCACCGCACCACAACAGCCACAATATGGTGCTGCGCCTCAGCAACCGCGTCAGGCCTATGTGCCGCCGGCAAATGCACAGACGCGCTCAGTGGTCAATCAACCGGTTGATGCCTTTACCAAAAATGGTATCTCTCATTATAAAGCTGATGGCACCAAGAAAACCCGGCAGGAATTACTGGCTGAACTGCGCGCAAAAAAATTGGCTGAGCAAAAGAAAAATAACCCGAATTACGGCACCGTATTCAACCTGCCGCAGTGGTTTAAAGATAACCAGACTTGATATTCCGCTCGCGGCTAATCCTTAGCAATACTCGGGCCTACGCTGGTGCGGCGCATTAGCGCGTGGGCCGTTGGCCCTAGTCGTTCGCTTCGCCTCTTCCGTTTGGTTTTCCACTCGCGGCTAATCCTCGCGATGCTCGGGCCTGCGCTAGCGCGGCGTACGAGCAAAACGAGTTAGCGTGAGCGGAAAAATTTAAAACCCTATCCGTATTCGTCATTCCCGCGAAAGCGGGAATCTAGGGC
>JALWJW010000272.1:0-11502 GCA_026996935.1 Hyphomicrobiales bacterium | reverse complement strand
GAATTACTGGCTGAACTGCGCGCAAAAAAATTGGCTGAGCAAAAGAAAAATAACCCGAATTACGGCACCGTATTCAACCTGCCGCAGTGGTTTAAAGATAACCAGACTTGAGGGTTTAATTCCGCTCACGGCTGATCCTCTCTTCGTTCGGGCCTGCGCTGGCGCGGCGTACGAGCAAAACGAGTTAGCGTGAGCGGAAAAATTTAAAACCCTATCCGTATTCGTCATTCCCGCGAAAGCGGGAATCTAGGGCAACTTGTTCAAATGATTGATGGTTTCTGGATTCCCGTTTTCACGGGAATGACGGCGGTGATTTGTGTATATCAGGCGTAGCGACTACGGATAGGGTTTATACATCGCTTGTCTTATGCTGCACTGGCGCGGCGCAGGGGTGCCGAGGCGCGGTTACGCATAGTTTCAGAAGTTTACGGCTGCGAAGGCCGCTAGGTTTGCCGCAGCGTGTGGGTCACACAACTTTCTTACAAAGAATTTAGTGGCTTTTTAACGGGGTTGGGTTCACAAATAGGGCCGACTCCTTTATGCACCTTACGTAAACTTTTTGGTGAGATTTTTATGAAATTTGTTACTTCGTTTTTCTTGGCTGTGTCTATGTTGTTTTCAACATCTGCAATAGCCAAACCCCTAAACATTGATGTCAGCGAATTTACGCTGAAAAATGGTATGAAAGTTGTGGTTATTCCAGCCCATCGCGCCCCTGTTGTCACTCATATGGTGTGGTATAAAGTTGGTGCGGCTGATGAGGAAAATCGCAAGTCTGGTATTGCCCATTTCCTTGAGCACCTGATGTTCAAAGGTACGAAAAACCGCCCGCAGGCTGACTTTTCTAAAATTATTGCGCGCAATGGTGGCCAGGACAATGCTTTTACTCATCAAGATTACACAGGCTATTATCAGCGTATTTCCAAAGATCGTTTAGAAATGGTCATGTCGATGGAAGCAGACCGGATGCAAAATCTGGTTATTACCGACAAAGACATTGCCACCGAGCGCGATGTTGTAAAGGAAGAGCGGCGCACCCGCACCGACAACAAACCCGGCACCTTGTTTAATGAACAACTTAATGCCGCTCTTTATACCGCCAGCCCTTATGGCATTCCCATCATTGGCTGGATGTCTGAAGTTGCAAAGCTGACCCGGGCTGATGCCGAAGCTTTCTATAAGAAATATTACACCCCTTCCAATGCTATTCTTGTTGTGGCGGGCGATGTGACACCTGAACAGGTTTTAGCGCTGGCAAAAAAACATTATGGCGTTTTGAAAAACACCGCCAACCCTGGCCCTCGGGTGCGCACACAAGAACCAAACCCCATTGCCGCGCGCCGCGTTATCATGCGCGACAAGCGCGTGGCCTCGCCTTATGTCACCCGTTTGTATCTGGCGCCAAGTATTTTACACGCCAAGAAAAGCGAGGCAGAAGCGCTTGACCTTTTAGCCGATGTTTTAGGCAGAGGATCAACAAGCCGTCTGTACAAACAGTTTGTGATAAAAGAAAAAGTGGCCGTCGATGTTGGTGTCTGGTACTCAGGATCTTACATGGATTCAGGCTCATTTGGGTTTTACGCCGTGCCATTACCCGGCGCTAGTGTTGCTGCCCTTGAGAAAAAGCTTGATGCCTTTATCGCTGAAACGCTTAAAACCGGCATTACCCAAAAAGAACTCGACCGCGCGCGCCGGGTGATGAAAGCTGAAACGGTTTACACCCTTGATAGCCAAAACTCACTGGCTAATGTGTTTGGCCGCGCTTTGGTTGGCAATCGCACGGTTGAAAGCATTTTATCTTATCCAGACCGCCTTGATGCGGTGACGCTTAAAGATGTTAAACAAGCCGCGGCTAAAGTGTTGAAAATTGAGCGCTCTGTAACGGGCTACCTCTTGAACGATAAATCTAAGTAACAGGCAAATATTCCCATGAAAAAAATTATTTCTGCTTTTGGCCTATTTGCCAGTCTTTTTGCAAGTTTAGTTACTGGCATGTTCATGCTTTCAAGCACCGCAAACGCCATTGAAATTCAGGTGGTAAAATCAAGCAAGGGCGTTACGGCGTGGTTGGTGGAAGACCACTCAAACCCATTGATTGCCATGCGCTTTTCATTCAAAGGCGGGGCGACAAGCGACCCTGATGACAAAGCGGGCCTGACATCGTTTTTATCAGGCATGCTTGATGAAGGGGCTGGCGATATCAAGTCGGCTGAATTTCAACAAATCATTTCTGACAATTCTATCAAATTGAGCTTTTCGGCCAATCAGGATCGTTTTAACGGGTCGTTGCAAACCTTGACCGAAAACCGCGATAAAGCCTTTTCATTATTAAAACTGGCACTGACAAAACCGCGTATGGACCCTGCCCCGTTTGCACGCATGTTGCAGCAAAACCTTGTCAGCATCAAAACCGCGAAAGAGAACCCGCGCACTATTGTTTCTCGGGCGTGGTTTAAAACCATGGTAGGCAACCATCCTTATGCGCGGCCAAAATCAGGGACTGAAAAAACCTTAAAAAACATCACGGCGCAAGATCTTAAAGACAAGGCTAAAATGCTTTTCACCCGTGATGATTTATTGATTGCGGTGACCGGAGACATTAATGCAAAACAATTAAAGCAACTGCTTGATGATACGTTTGGCTCTTTGCCTGCAAAATCAATGGTTCCAGGCATTGCCGATGCAAAAGTCAACAGTAAAGGGACAGTTCAAATCATTGAACGCAAAATGCCGCAAAGCCTTATTCAATTTGGTCATGTGGGAATTAAACGTCAGGATAAAGACTTCATTCCCGGCTATGTGGTGTTTCACATTTTAGGCAGCGGGCAGTTTTCTTCACGTCTGATGGAAGAAGTTCGTGAGAAACGCGGCCTTGCTTATTCTGCTTATGCAACACTTTATCCTGCCGATCACGTTGGCCTGGTTATGGGGTCAACGGCCACCGTAAACGCACGGGTTGGTGAAACGGTTAAAGTGATCCGTGATGAATTTGCCCGTATGCAAAAAGATGGCCCAACTCAAAAAGAACTTGATGAGGCCATTGCCTATCTGACAGGTGCTTATGCGCTGCGCTTTGACACCAATTCTAAAATTGCCGGTCAATTGCTTGGCACCATGTTGGCACGTAGTGGAGTTGACTACATCAAAAACCGCAATGCACTCATTCGCGCGGTAACACTGGCCGATGTGAAACGGGTTGCCAAACGCCTGTTAAAACCAGATCAGTTGTCCTTTACCATCATTGGCCAACCAAAAGGTGTTAAGGCAAGTGTTCAATAACACCGGAAACATCATTTTTTGCCGGGCTTTTTAACCGCTATGAACATAAGGGCCAGAGCAAGTTTCACAGATAAACCCAATGTGAAAATTTGCTCTGGCCCTTATGCCGTCAAACGCCTAAACTTTAGCAAAATTTTAAATAGAATCAGCGCAAGGCTGTTCTCATATTGAATTAGATAAAGGGGCACCCAAGTGCATATTCAACAAGATGTTTCACGGTGTCTTTCGCATGCAATTGGCGATGCAGGGTTAAACCCATCTGAATTAGACTCCGCATTAGAACGGGCCGAGCTGGCACTGGTAAAATTACGCGCGCATTATAAAGCAGGACAACTTGCCTTGCTTGATGTGCCATCTCAAACTGAAGATCTGGTTGCCTGTCAGGAAGCAGCCAAAATTCTAATGACAGGGGCAACCGATGTTGTGTTGCTCGGCACAGGCGGTTCCAGCCTTGGTGCGCAAGCACTGGCACAATTGGCCGGTTATAAAGTCTCTGGCATCATTCCTTTTAAACTCAATAAACGCACCTTAAGGGTTCATTTTCTTGATAATTTAGATGCTGAAATGCTTGAACAGGCTTTGCGCGATCAAGGCATGTCGACCACACGGTTTTTGGCGGTTTCAAAATCAGGCGGCACGGCGGAAACTGTTATGCAAATGACCATCATGCTTGATGCGTTGAAAGACAACGGGCTTGATTGGAACGCGGCCAACCATATGATTGTGCTGACCGAGTTGGATAAACCTGATACCAATACAGTTTTAAAGCTGGCCAAACGCCACAAGCTCATGGCTCTTGAGCACCCAAACAATATTGGTGGACGTTATTCTGTTTTGACCAATGTTGGTATGCTGCCTGCTATGGTGATGGGGCTGGAACCGCTCAATATTCGCGCTGGCGCCAAGCCGCCTGTTGCAAGCGTATTAAGCAACAAATCTGCTAAAAATATTCCTGCCGCCCTTGGTGCTGCTGTCAATATTGCCTTAATGGAAAACAAAGGCATTACCACAACCGTGATGATGCCATATGCTGACCGCTTGCGGTTGTTCTCAACATGGTTCCAGCAATTATGGGCAGAAAGTGTGGGCAAAGACGGTAAAGGCACAACCCCGCTTGCCACCGTTGGCCCCGTGGATCAGCACAGCCTTATGCAATTGTTTTTAGACGGCCCACGCGATAAGCTGCTTAATGTCATTCAATTGCCCACCGCTGGCGAAGGCCCGCAAATTCCGGTGTCGTTTCGCTCTGATCCATTGGTTGGCTATCTGGCTGGCCATTCGGTTGGTGATTTAACCGATTGTCAGCAACGGGCAACGGTTGAGACTTTTACCCGTAACAAGCGCCCCGTGCGGGTATTTAAGATGGACGGGCTTGGAGAAGAACAATTGGGCGAATTGATGATGCATTTTATGCTCGAAACCATTTTGACAGGCTATATGATGGGCATTGATCCGTTCGATCAGCCCGCCGTTGAGCAATCTAAAATCTTAACCCGCGAATATTTATCCAGCATGTAAGGCATATCGATTTGCCTAAGAAAGCAGACAATTGACCATCAGGCGCTTACCAGAAGGAACGATCAACCGCATTGCTGCTGGTGAAGTGATCGAACGCCCTGCCAGCGTGGTTAAAGAGCTGGTTGAAAATGCAATTGATGCCGGCAGCCATCAGATTGATGTGCATTTGGTTGATGGGGGCCGCACGCTCATTCGCGTTGCCGATGATGGCAAAGGCATGGACGCTGATGAACTGGCTTTAGCGGTTGAACGCCATGCCACTTCAAAATTGCCCGATGATGATTTGGTCAATATTCAAAACCTTGGCTTTCGCGGTGAAGCGCTGCCTTCTATCGGCGCGGTATCTCGGCTTAAAATCACCTCACGGGCGCGCGGGTGTAATGAAGCCCACGAAATTCGCATTGAAGGCGGTCATGTGCATGATGTGCGCCCGGCATCTGGTGGGGATGGCACCGACATTGAAGTGCGCGATTTGTTTTATGCAGTGCCGGCGCGGTTGAAGTTTTTAAAAACCGAACGAGCCGAAACGGGCGAAGTAGCGGCCATTATGCGCCGCCTTGCCATGGCGCGGCCTAATATTGGTTTTACCCTGATGTCGGGCGAGCGTCAGTTGATAAATCTGGCAAAAAACACCGCTGATGTTGAGGGGCAGAAAAAACGCCTGTCTGATATTATGGGGGCTGATTTTATCGAGAACAGTGTGGCGATTGATGCAGCTCGCGAGCCATTTTCGATCCAAGGGTTTGCAAGCCTGCCAACGCTAAACCGTTCGCAATCAACCATGCAATTCATGTTCGTTAATGGCCGTGCGGTTAAGGATAGAACATTGCTCGGGGCGGTGCGTGGGGCGTATTCTGATTTTTTGATGAAGCAACGCTTTCCCATGGTGGCGCTGTTCATCACCTGCCCGCCAGAATATGTGGATGTCAATGTGCATCCAGCAAAAGCCGAGGTTCGGTTTCGCGATCAACGCAGCGTTAATTCGATGATTGTTTCTTCCATTCGCGAAGCGATCGGCTTTGCTGGCCACCGCACAGCTTCCACCAATAGCGAGAACACCATCAACGCATTTCGTCAAACCCATCAAGGCCAGTATGCCCCGCCGCAAGGTGCTCATTTTTCACCAACACGGCCAGGCATTAGTGGCCATGCATTTAATGAAGATGCCCAAAATTACGCGGCACCTTATGGAACCCAAAGCTTTGATGGATTGGCCGCAACCAGTGCTGATACCAGCGCTCATAATGCGCCTTTGAATGATGATGTTGATAAACCGCTGGGCGCGGCGCGGGCGCAGTTTCATGAAAACTATATTCTGACACAAACCAAAAACGGCATTGTTATTGTCGACCAACATGCGGCTCACGAACGGTTGGTGTTAGAAAAGCTAAAAGCCCAGCGCCAAGCCAACGCCATTGCTATGCAGCCCTTATTGGTGCCTGAAGTGATCGCCATGGACCCGGCCAGTGTTGAACGTTTTGCCTCGGTTGCTGATGAACTGGCGCAAGCAGGTTTGGTGCTTGAACCGTTTGGCCCCGATGCAATTGTGGTGCGTGAAGTGCCTGCGCTTTTAGCGGGAGCAAAAATTGCCAATCTGATCAATGATCTGTCAAATGACCTTGATACCATTGGCGAGGGCTTGAGCCTGAATGAGCGATTTGAGCATGTGCTGGCCACCATGGCCTGTCATGGTTCGGTCCGTTCTGGCCGGCGTTTAAAACCAGAAGAAATGAACGCTTTGTTGCGCGACATGGAATCAACGCCCTATTCAGGCCAGTGCAACCACGGCCGCCCGACATATGTAGAGCTTTCTCTAGCAGACATCGAGCGGTTATTTTCGCGGCGTTAAAACCTGCGTTCAGATTTAATAATCGACAAAAACATCCACATGCAAAGGATAAGGTTCCTGATCTTTTGATGTCTTTTTCAAAGTGTGTAAAAAGTCTACCAATTGATCGAGCTGTGTACCTGCAATCTCTTTTCCCAATTTTATTTCATCCCCATTATTCATTTGGGAAATAATGCTGTAGGAGTTTGCCGGCGAAATATCTGCGCCAAAGGCCTTACCAATCAAACCGGCAAAATCAGCATCAGATTCTGCCATCATCTGA
This sequence comes from Hyphomicrobiales bacterium, assembly GCA_026996935.1. Taxonomy (GTDB): domain Bacteria; phylum Pseudomonadota; class Alphaproteobacteria; order Rhizobiales; family Aestuariivirgaceae; genus JALWJW01. Next base: position 4,594 of record JALWJW010000272.1, on the reverse strand, counting down.
AAGCCTGATTTGTTTTCCAAATAATTTTCCAGGTCTTTCCTGTAAGCGGCCTGAAACTTGGCAATGTCTTCTTTGTTGGCTAAGTCCATCGTCACATTAACATTCTCTTGCGAAAACCAACCACTATCAGGATCTTTGTGAGATTTAAGATAATCAACAGCTTCTTGACCTGTTAAAACCTTTTTTCCGGGAATATGAAGACGAATACTTTTAAAGGTTGAGTGGCCTTGAGCCTGATTTTCTACTTCAGTTTGCATAGCCCGTTGAATATGTCGCTTTGACGAATCCAGTGTTGTGAATAAATGCTCCTTAATAACATTTTCAGCTTTGCCATCTGTCATTTTAATCCCGACAAAGTTATTATCATTGTGTCGAATGGAATCTTTGGCGTATATACCACTGTCAAAAGGAAACGCACTCACGCCATGCTGCCCCCCTTCAATCGTTGAAATGGCATGTTTTTCTCTGATGATTGAATTTTTATCTGCATTGTGAATGATAAAATTGCGTGAAATATCAATTTGGGAAAACGGATCAATCGTACCAGTCGCGGACAGTTCCTGGCCACCAGATTTAGTATCTGAATGAAATTTCTGAAAATAAGCCGTAATTGCTAATTGCTTGGACTTACTTAAAGTCGCATAATCAAGCATACCATTGGCGTGAGAACCTGGGATTTTTTCACCCATAGATGTTTGGGGAATTGTACCTGATTTCAGAATATGATTATAAAGTTGTTGACCTTGCGGTTCGCTTAAATTGACTTCAACAAACCTGAATACGTTATGCTGTTTTCCCCAATTATGGGCTCCAACAGCACGGCCATATGTGCCTGCCGTACCCAACGATTTACGTGCTTTTGTGTCATCGCCAATATCTGGGTTAGCAATAAATCCTGCACCGACCCCTTTAGATTCAAGATCACTATCACCTGCAAAAATTGTAGCTATGAGATCACCACTCTTTTGCGATTTTTGATAACGAACCACTATGCGGTCGCCTTCAGAAAAGCTGAAGCCACCTTTTGCATCCAAACCCAGACCCATTTTATTGAGCAACCGGAATTCTGTACCCCCATCAGCTTTTATAGCGGTATCAAGGGTTATGGTGTCTCCTGCTGAAACACCTTCTAAAGTGAACGGGTTTGGTGGGGCCTCACGCCCGGTTAGAACATTTTCCAACCGATCAACTTTTGCTGTCATTCTGTATGTTGAAGAAATACCAACCCCACCATCGTTGAGGTTTTTGAATGTTCCAGCTTTTCCATTTGCCCTGTTTACATTCTCAGCCTTGGGCATAATCTGCGTTGAAATTGTCATCATACGAGACTTGCTTCCATCAGAAGATACCGCTGTTCGTGATAATGCAAGGCTGACAGACATATTGGTAAAACTATGAATGTCTCCAACATATTTTCCCCCTTTTGGGGTTCGAGGTTTAGCTGGTGAATTAAATGACGTAACAACAGAGACGGGATCATCCGTCCTCAACATTGTATCAATCGTTGCCCGACCAATACCATAATTTCCCTGGTCTTCAGATTTAAGATGCTCACCTAAGGTCAAAACAGTTCCCCAGGCAGCGGCCCCTTTTGCAAGGCCTATCCCGCCATTTTTTCCCAATCCAGGATCAACGGCTCCACCAATCGCTAAAATCTCTGAAACATCACCTCGCAATATACCAGGCACCAGCGGCACCATAACATTACGACTCATTTTAAGTGCCATTTGTTTGGTAACATCTGGATCTGAAAGTAGAAGCTTTGTTGTTGTGTTCTCTTTTGCCTGTATCGCGGATGCTTCATCATTTGCCCCTTTCGCTTGTGATGTGGCGGCATCAACTTCTGGCGCTTTTGCCAGTGACGATTTCATTGTTTGATCTGAGTTCTCAAACACAGGAATTATCAGGCGCATTTTCGGCTTCAAGTCCGTTGTGGCAAGATTATTTGCCTCTTGAATTTGTTTGTATTTTGCGCCTTCTCCATAAAACTTTTTAGAGATGGACCATAAATTGTCACCTTTTTTAACAACATGAATGTTGCTGCCAGCAGGTATATCTTGATCGGTCGGTGACGTTGCCTCCAGTGATGCGGTTGGCAAGCTCACCTTAGTGGATATTACCTGAGACTTTAGGGGAATGTGTAAAACCTGGCCTTGTTTTAATTTATCACTGGAAAGATTATTCGCATTCATCAGGACATTAAACTTTGAACCATCATTGTAAAATTTTTTGGAAATAGACCATAAATTGTCTCCTTTTTTCACTTCATACTCAATAGATTCAGATGTTGAGTTTCTTCTGACATTTTGCACACTGCTTTGAAATTTATCTGCTTTTTCAGTCAGATTCGCATTAATGGATGAAGATTCTTTTGAGACTATTACTGGATCAGCCATGATCATTTCCTGATTTCTATTGCACACGTCCTAAACAATAAAATACAGAAAATTAACCATTTATCGATTGGGGCTAGATACTTAGATGTCTACGTAGTTTTAATGTCAGGACTCGTTAATCTCGACAACAGGTCACGGTATCTGCCATTAAAACATCTTGCTTTAAGAGCAGAAATTTTCTTTGCTTAGTGGCAAATCATAGTATGGTCGGGCCGATGAGCTGGAACAGACATAATGATAAAAGGACCCGGCGCGGGTATCACCATGGCAATCTACGTGAAGCCCTGATTGATGCCGCCCTGGGTTTGATTGCCCAAAAAGGCCCCGAAGGGTTTACCTTTGCCGAAGCAGCACGCGAGGCCGGTGTGAGCGCGGCCGCGCCTTATCGTCATTTTAAAGACCGAGAAGAACTGGTTCTTGAAGTAGCGCGGCGTGGGTATCAAAAATTTGCTGAACAGCTTAATAAGGCATGGGATGACGGTAAGCCAGATGCGGCTACTGCTTTAAAACACGTGGGACAGGCCTATCTTGAATTTGCACGTTCTGAGACGGCATTGTTCAACGCCATGTTTGAAAGCGGGATTCCTGTTTCTGCTGATCGTGATTTAAAAAAGGCCAGTGATGCTGCTTTTGATGTGGTGCAAACAGCGGCTGAAGAAATTTGTGCCACAATCAATAAATCACCGCGCCCGCCTGCCCTTATGGTGGCGCTGCATATTTGGTCCATGACCCATGGCCTTGCCAGCCTGTTTGCACGTGGTGATAAAGCCCGCCGCAGCCTGCCTATGCCACCGGAAGATTTGCTGGAAGCTGGCGTGTTGTTATATTTAGATGGGCTGGGCGTGCCGCGATGAGATAGGCATCCATTTAAATTGGGGGGAATATATCTCGCCTTTATAATTGTTCTAATGGCGTTATTTCCACATGAACATTACATGAATGTAAGGTTCAGGTTTGGTTCAAGCCGGGTGTTGCATATTGGGTTCATCAACAGAGCAACAACACATAAACAGCTCTTAAATGAACTTAAATATTAAAAAGGGAACGCCTATCATGTTTCGTAAAATTGCACTTACAACCGCCGCATTTGCCGTTATCGTTGGCGCAGGATTAACTTCTAATACCCAAACAGCCGATGCAAAAGTAAATCTTAATATCGGCATTGGCCTTGGTCATGGTTATTATGGTGGTGGATATTACGGTGGATATTATGCCCCGCGGCCAATTTATACTCGCAGTCGCTGTTATCGCACCCGTGGCCATCGGGTTCGGATCTGGAGTTCTCGTCATGGTCATTGGCACAAACGCTGGCGCCGTGGTCGGTTGATCTGTCGCTAAACCTTGATGAACGCTATTACACATCAGACCGCTGTTTCTTTTACATAAGAAACGGCGGTTTTAAGGTGTGGTGTAACAATATACTGAAAACCAGAAACAGAAAATTTTCACTCCAGTCTTGACACTATCGCGCTACATACCTACCTATGTAAATGTAATAAACATTAACATTGTGCTTAACTTTAACCAAATGAGGTCGAAATGGAACTGGCGCAACGATTAGATGACTATGGCAAACCTGCATGGATTACAGCGATGATCTTGGGGTTTATTTTCTTTTGGCCGGTGGGCCTTGGAATTTTATTTTATATGATATGGAGTGGCAGAATGGGTTGTTCAAACAGAAAACGCGGCAAGTGGATGTGGGGTGCAAAACGCCATGACGAGCGTCACAGCGGACCAATGTGGTCAAAACCTCATGGAGCAGGCTTTAAAGGTGGCTTTACGCCAAGCGGCAATATGGCGTTTGATGAATATCGCCAGGACACCCTTAAACGCCTTGAAGACGAATTTGATGAATTTCAGGACTTTCTGGAACAATTGCGCATGGCTAAAGACAAGGAAGAATTTGATAAATTCATGTCTTCACGAGCTAAAAATAAAGATGTGGTGGTTGCTGACAAGAAGTCAAAAAGCAGCCCGACAGCACCTGATTAAAACCAAACCATAATCAACAAATAAAAGGTCAAAGATTTCTTTGACCTTTTTTTGTGCATTACTTTCCTTTACACTGGACACACACCTAAAACGATACTTACTTAGCGCTAAGTATCGCTATGCTTGCAGCGTTATTTTAATAATCACATTGGATTCAACCTATGTTTTGCCCTCACATCAAACCAGTTTCTCTATCAATTGCG
>JALWJW010000271.1 GCA_026996935.1 Hyphomicrobiales bacterium | reverse complement strand
GCACAACCCATAATGTGTTGAGCCAATACATCTAATTTTAATTGAAGCGGCGGCTCGCTATCTTGTTCATCAAATTCTGCTGCAACGCGCGCTGCTTCACATTCTAATACTTCAAATCTGTTAGAGGGCACAAACAAGGCGCGGCTGGATTCGTTTAAGCGATGGTTGGCCCGCCCGATGCGTTGTAATATGCGGCTGGCCCCTTTTGGGGCCCCGACATTAATCACCAAATCAACATTGCCCCAATCAATCCCAAGATCAAGGGTTGAGGTACACACAACCGCGCGCAATGTTCCTGCGGTCATTGCCGCTTCAACTTTGCGCCGCTGGCCAACATCAAGCGAGCCGTGGTGCAGAGCAATCGGTAAGTTGCCGTCATTGGCTTCCCACAAATCCTGAAACAATCGTTCAGCCTGCGATCGGGTATTAACAAAAACCAACGCCAGATTTGTTTGTTTTATTTGTTCATAAATATCAGGCACCGCATAACGGGCCGAATGACCAGACCAGGGCAAACGCTCCTTAGTACGCAATATTGAAATTTGCGGTATAGCCCCTTGCCCGCCCAGTACTAATTTTGCCGGCCGTTGTCGGCTGCCAAGCCAAAAACATAAATCTTGCGGAGCGGCCACCGTGGCCGATAAGCCGATAAGCTTGGCCGCAGGGGCCAGTGTTTTTATGCGCGATAACGCCAGCGATAATAACACCCCGCGCTTGGAAGAAACCAAAGCATGCAGCTCATCAAGTACGATAAACTTTAAACCGGCAAAAAACTTTGCCGCCCCTTCATGGGCAATTAACAAAGAGGCCTGTTCGGGTGTGGTGATTAAAATGTCAGGCGGGTTGCGCCTTTGCCGCTGGCGCTTTGATGGCGGGGTGTCCCCGGTACGGGTTTCGACTTTAACCTTTAAATCTATCTCTGAAATTGGCGTATCAAGATTGCGCGCAATATCAACCGCCAGCGCTTTAAGCGGAGAAATGTAAAGCGTGTGCAGTCCGTCATTTTCGCTTTGGCAAAGGTCAATCAGGCTGGGTAAAAAACCTGCCAGTGTTTTGCCGCCGCCCGTTGGGGCAACCAATAAGCAAGACTGGCCCTGATTGGTAGTATGTAAAACCTCTAACTGGTGCGGGCGTACCTGCCAACCGCGTTTATCAAACCAATTAGAAAATTGCTCAGGTAAAACAGTTTGGGCATTGACGGATGACGACTCAGATTGCATTGCTGGAGTCTAGCGCTAAATACCCAAAATGAAAATCACCTGAATGACTTCACCTTTAACCACGCCAACACAAATCACCAATGCCAAAGTTTTGGCAATTGCTGCCCCCATTATGTTGTCTAATATCAGTCAACCCTTGATCGGTATTGTTGATACGGCTGTGGTCGGGCAATTACCACAAGCCCATTATATCGGCGCGATTGCGGTGGGGGCGTTAATTTTCAACCTGGTTTATTGGGGATTTGGCTCGCTGCGTATGGGTACGGGCGGCTTAGCAGCGCAAGCTTTTGGTGCTGGTGATATGGATGAAGTGCGTTCAGTGTTTGCCCGCGCCCTGATTATTTCCACCATCATTGGCGTTGTGCTGTTTATCACTGCGCCCCTGATTGCAAGATTTTCATTCTGGTTGATCGAGGCCTCACCTTTAACAGAACAGGAAGCCAAAACTTATTTTGACATTCGTATCTGGTCGGCCCCTTTTGCCTTGGCCAATTATGTCATCCTTGGTTGGTTTATCGGTATGGGCAAAACCTCAACCGCGTTTATCCTGCAATTGGTTTTAAATATCACCAACATGGTGTTGGATATTTATTTTGTCATGGGGTTATCGATGACGGCTGATGGTGTGGCCCTTGGAACGGTTTTGGCTGAGGTGTTTGCAGCTATTGTTGGTTTGGTTTTGGTTTACCGTCAGGTCCATAAATTAGGTGGAAACTGGCTACCAAGGAAAATTTTTCAACGCGCATTAATGATGAAAACCGTATCAGTAAATTCTGATATTATGATCCGCAGTTTATCGCTAACCTTTGCTTTTGCCTTCTTTATTTCCCAAAGTGCCAAAGTGTCTGAAAGCGTTGTGGCGGCCAATGCCATTTTAATGCACCTGCTTGAAATGAGTGCTTATTTTTTAGATGGCTTTGCCTTTGCTGTTGAGGCATTAGCCGGGCAAATGGTGGGAGCAAAAAACCGGGCAGGTTTTTTAAGGGCAATTAAGCTGACCAGCCTTTGGGGTGTAGGTGTCGCGTTTGTTGTGTCGGGCATTTTCTTTTTTGGTGGGACGTACTTTATCGATCTTTTGACTATCAATGAAGAAATCCGCGCTACCGCCAAAACCTATTTGTGGTGGGCCGCTCTTGCCCCCATTATTGGCTTGGCGTGCTTTGAGCTTGATGGGATTTTTACTGGTGCCACACGAACCGCCGATATGCGCAACATGATGCTTATATCATTGGCGGTTTATTTGGTGGCGTGGTTTGTTTTGACCCCTATGTGGGGCAATAACGGCTTGTGGGCGGCATTAATGATCTTCTTGATTGCTCGTGCCATTACATTAGGCGCGCGGATGCCAGCCCTTTTAAAAGCCCTGTTCTGATCTGCTTATAAAATATCAAGAACGGTTTTTGGCGGGCGGCCAAGCGCAGCTTTGCCATTGGCCACAACAATAGGCCGTTCGATCAAAATCGGGTGGTCGACCATCGCTTCAATCAAAATATCATTGCTCAAATCGACATCATCCAGACCCAGTTCTTTATAAATTTTTTCACCGGTGCGCATAATATCACGCGGTTGCGCACCCAGCATGGTCAATATGGATTGAATTTCTGCAGAATCAGGCGTGTCTTTTAAATATTCAACAATCGTAGGTTCGATGCCTTGGGACTTGATAAGTTCCAATGTTTCGCGAGACTTTGAACAGCGAGGGTTATGGTAAATTTTTGTCATATCGATCCTTTGAAATTTCTTAAATTCATTACAACCACTTATCGACATTGCTGCCGATAGCTTGTTCTATAGAGTTGAAATTGTGTTGGGCAAGCTGTTTTACAAGGTCTTGGGCAATCGTATGAGCCAAATCAGGCCCGTGATAAACCATGGCGGAATAAAGTTGCACAAGGCTTGCTCCAGCACAAATTTTCTCAAAAGCCTGTTCGGCGTTTGAAATGCCACCAACGCCAATCAGAGGTAGCGCCCCTGCGGTTCGTTTGTACGCCTTGGCCAGCATGCGCGTGGAGCTTTCAAACAATGGTTCACCAGACAGACCGCCTGCTTCGCCGCGCCATTTACTGGTCAGGCCATCGCGTGACAACGTCGTGTTTGAAATGATTAAACCATCAACCATCCTACCTTGTTCATCACTCCTCATACATACACTGGTTATGTCATCAAGTTCTTCATCAATAAGGTCAGGTGCGATTTTGAGCAGCATGGGCGTTTTGCTGTCGAGCTTTTGGCGCGTTTCATTCAAGCGTTCTAAAAGTTCGCTTAATTCATCTTTTGATTGCAAACCCCGAAGGCCCGGTGTGTTGGGGGAGGATATGTTGACGGTCAGATAATCGGCAATGTCGTGAAAGGTTTCAATGCCTTTGACATAATCATCAATACGGTCAGTTGAATCTTTATTGGCCCCGATATTAACCCCGATAATGCCACGTTTCTTGCTTTGCTCTAGGCGTTTGAGCACGGCGGCATGGCCATCATTATTAAAGCCCATGCGGTTAATGACGGCGTTGTCTTGCGCTAATCGAAACAGCCGTGGTTTGGGGTTGCCCTGTTGTGGACGCGGTGTCACCGTACCAATTTCAACATAGCCAAAACCTTGCGCTAACATGGCGTTGGGCACTTGAGCATTTTTATCAAACCCGGGGGCAAGGCCGATTGGGTTGGGAAAGTCCAAGCCAAAAACGCTAGTTTTTAATCGGTCATCATCTATGGGGCAGGCATGAGGCATTAACCCCGTGCTTAGAGCGCGAATTGCCGCGCCATGAGCAGTTTCAGCATCCATGGAAAAGACCAAAGGGCGAATGAGATTAAACAATTTACTCATATCACGCGTTTCCTAAATCGGGGAGTATGTGACCATTATCGCCCAGTTGAATGGCTTGCGTTTTTAGGGCAAGGCTGGGATCAAGCGCCTCGTAAAGATGGGGAAACAATTGCCCACCGCGCGAGGCTTCCCATTTAAGCTTTTCGCCTAAGTTATCGGCTCTTAAACTAATCAAGACTAAATTAGTTTGCCCGGCAAAATGCTTGGCAAGAGTGTCAGCCAATTGATCGGCGCAGGAAAAATGAATAAAGCCGTCGCGGACATCATCATACGAACCTTGATAGGATTTTGCAGCAATTGCCTGTTCCCACTCATCGGCTGGGCATATTTTATAAATGATCGTTTTCATAATGGGGCGCAAGGTAGTCTGACATCGCCAAGGCGACAAGAAAAATCGTAAATTGGACACGGGAATCATTATAGGGTATAAACTCAAGAACAAAAAGGGAATATGTAAAATAACAAACGGTGATGCGGATGTTTACCAATGAGCAATTATGGCGGGCGATTGATTTGTTGGCCGAACAAAAAGGTTTAAGCCTTGCAGCACTTGCTCGTGCTGGCGGCCTTGATGTGACGCTGTTTAATTTCTCAAAACGTGTTGGACCGGACGGTCGCCCGCGTTGGCCCTCAACCGAAAGCTTGTCAAAAGTCCTCAATGGTACAGGCACGCCCATTGAAGTTTTCATGTCGTTGCTGACTAAAGCGGGTGGTTATGGCTCCACAGGGCCAACCATTCCTTTAATCGGCATGGCGCAGGCTGGTGCTGGTGGTTTTTTTGATGATGCAGGTTTTCCCTCGGGCGGTGGCTGGGAAGAAATAAGCATGCCAAGCGTTGATGATGAAAACGCCTATGCGCTGGAAATTAACGGCGATAGTATGGAACCTGTTTACCGTCAGGGTGATATTTTGATTGTTTCACCCAATTCAAATTGCCGCCGTAACGATCGTATCGTGATCAAAACCCTTGGCGGTCAGGTGATGTTTAAAATTTTAAAACGCCAAACAGCCAAAACAATTGAGCTGGAATCGTTTAATCCAGCTCATGATGATATTGTTTTTGATCTTGATGAAATTGATTGGGTCGCCCGTGTGTTATGGGTGAGCCAATAACGGCAATCTCTATGCTTCGATCAGGTCACCGGTTAAGCCCTTGGCGATGAGGTCACGTGTTTGCTTGATACCATAAAGTGCGGTGAACGATCCAAAGCGCGGGCCTTGTGATTGGCCAAGCAAAACTTCATACAAAGCGCTGAACCAAGACCGTAGCGGCTCGAATCCATGATCTTTGCCCACGGCATAAACCACGGTCTGAATGGTTTCACCATCGCTGTCAATATCAAGCTCGCCTAAGCGTTTTGACAAATCTTCCATTGCGGCGCGTTCCTGATCTGTTGGCGCGCGGAATTTTTTCGTTGGCTTAACAAAGTCAGCAAAATAATTGATCGCATAGCCAACCATCTTATCAAGGTCCGGGTGAGTTTGTGGGCTGGTGCCGGGTGCATAACGCTCAATAAAGCCCCACAACACTTCAGCGTCTTGCGCGTTTGATGCGCTGACAAGGTTAAGCAATAAGGCAAAACTGACGGGCATATCACTGGCCGGAATTTCACCCTTGTGAATATGCCATGCAGGATTATTGAGCTGTTGTTTGATATCCTGACGTTTAAAGCCAGACACATGAGAAAAATACTCATCAACATTTTTTGGGATAATATCAAAATACAACCGCTTTGCCGTCATTGGTTTTTGATACATAAACATTTGCAGGCTTTCAGGCGAGGCATAGCGCAACCACTCATCAATCGTGAGGCCATTGCCAACTGACTTAGAAATTTTCTGACCCTTTTCATCGAGGAACAATTCGTAGTTAAATCCTTCAGGCGGTTGCGAACCAAGCACGCGGCAAACCTTATTACCAACTTTGACGGAATCGATCAGGTCTTTGCCTGCCATTTCATAATCAATGCCCAATACATGCCAGCGCATGGCCCAATCAGGTTTCCACTGTAATTTGCAGGCACCACCTTTTACAGAGGTTTCATATTGCTTTTTCGTATCAGGATCAGTCCAGATAATGGTGCCGTCTTTGACGTTAATTTCATCCATCGGTACTTGCATGACGATTTCTGTTTCAGGATGAATTGGCAAAAATGGTGAATAGGTACCGGCCCGCTCCTGACGCAAGGTGGCCACCATAATTTTCATCACATCATCATAGGTTTCCAAAACCCGCATCAACCCAGCATCGAAATGACCAGATTTATAACAATCGGTTGATGATAGAAATTCATATTCAAAACCAAAATCATCTAAAAATGCTTGCAGGCGGGCATTATTATGAGCACCAAAACTATCATGCGTGCCATAAGGATCAGGCACATTGGTGAGAGCCTTGCCTAGATTATCGGCCAGCACTTTTTTGTTTTCCACATTATCAGGTACTTTACGCAGGCCATCCATATCATCAGAAAAACAAATCAAACGGGTTGGAATATCGCTAAGCGTTTCAAACGCAAAGCGCACCATAGATGTGCGAGAAACCTCACCAAAGGTGCCAATGTGTGGCAGGCCAGAGGGGCCATATCCTGTTTCAAAAATGATCTCTTTAGGTTCCTCACCGCCTTGCTTGACCTTTCGCTCAACGCGAGCGAGCAATTTGCGTGCTTCCACAAAGGGCCATGCTTTAGAGGTCATCGCTTCAGCGCGAACGGTGGGATCAACTGAAATTTTGGTCATTTTGTTTAACTACTGTGTTTGTTTGTGGCAGGTTGAGGTTTAAAAGATTCGCAATCTGCACATCAAATGATTGAAATAATACGTATTGCCGCAAATGTCTGACCCAGAAGCCAACAAAATACAAGAGTCAATTGGCTTACCAGTCGTTATTGCTGATGCCACAGGGGCGGTCATTTATCAACCAAACAGTGATGGACAAGAGGCAATTGAGACAAAAACCCGCGCTCATACGCGCGCTTTGGCACTTGAGCATCTGGCAAAAATCCCTTCAATCATTTGCCATGCCACTTATTTGGTCGAGCGCTTGGCCGCCGGTCACGGCATTGCCAGACGCACAGCCGATCAAGCCCGCCAGATGCGTCACTATGATGTGTGCGAGCTTTTTGCCTTTACGGTACCCGGCATTACCACTACGCCAACGCCCGAAGGCCTGGCAAAAGCATTGGGGCTGCAACCTGGGCAAACCAGAATTGAAACCCTGATAAAAGTCACTCATGATTTACTGCGCCGACTTTCATCGCCCAAATATCCCCATATCCGTGAAGCCGCAGAAATAGCCAATTTTTTAGCGCGCGGAAAATGGCCGTGGGCACCAGCGGTTTTAAAAGCCTTTCGTACCAGTAATCCAGATCTAAAATTAAATGACTTTATCACGGGGCTTAATGTCTGGGACCGTTTGGAGGAGTGGGATGATGATGGCCCACGCCCACCTGGCAGCCATGATGGGGTCACGCCAAAACAAGCAACTGATTTTTTAAGTGAGGTTTTAGGGGCAGGGGCCGAACATCGCGCTGAACAATTTGAATATTCATCAGAAATTGCAGGGGCGTTTCAACCACGCCAGAAAAACACTCAAAACCATATTGTTTTGGCTGAAGCTGGCACTGGTCTTGGCAAAACCCTTGGCTATCTGGCCCCGTCATTTTTGTGGGCCAGCAAAAACAGCGCGCCCGTGTGGATTTCGACCTACACTAAAAATTTGCAGCGCCAATTAGAGCAGGAAACCCACCGTATAATTCCCGACCCTTCAACACGCACCCGAAAAGTGGTGGTGCGCAAGGGCCGCGAAAATTACGTTTGTTTGCTCAATATGCAAGAGGCCTTTGCTAAAATGACGGCAGCGAACCCGAATACAGCTTTAATGGCAGGGCTGGTGGCGCGATGGGCAAGATATTCGCGCGATGGGGATATGGTTGGCGGTGATTTTCCAGCATGGTTGATGAGCCTGTTTTTTCCCGAACGTGTTCGCGAAGGGCGTACCGTCACGCCGATGTCGCTTGGCTTAACAGATCGGCGCGGGGAATGTATTTTTGCAGCGTGTCCCCATTACCGAAAATGCTTCATTGAGAAAACGGTTCGTACGGCGCGAAAAGCTGATCTTGTGATCGCCAATCATGCACTGGTCATGCATCAAGCAGCTTTAGACCATGCTCTAGGCGATGAAACTAAAGCCAAGGAAGGCGATGAAGACTTTAACGAAGAAGGAGGTATGCGCCGTTTGGTATTTGATGAAGGCCATCATTTGTTTGATGCCGCTGACAATGCGTTTTCAGCTCACATCACGGGGATGGAAACAGCAGAGTTGCGTCGTTGGGTACGCGGTCCTGAAAATCAACGTCGCCGTGGTCGATCGCTCAAAGATCGTTTGGCAGAGCTGGTTGATGATGAGGTGGCTGTCCGCGGTTTGCGAAATATAGAAAAAGCGGCCATGGCATTGCCGGGCCCGGGTTGGCAATCTCGCATTGAGGCGGGTATGGGCGAGGGGGCATGTGAAAAATTCCTGCAAGGGGTGCGCCAACAGGTAAATGCCCGCGCTGACAATCGCGGCAGCGGCCACATTACAGAAACCGATTGCCGCCCGTTGATCGATGGTTTGGCTGCAGATGCAGGCACATTGGCCGCCAGCCTGATTGACTTAAAGCGTCCGATGATGGGCCTTGCCGAAACCTTGCTGAAAAAACTTGATACCGAAGCCAGCGAGCTTGATACCTCAGAACGTATTCGCATTGATGCTTTAGCCCGTTCCCTTAAACGCCGCGCCCAGTTGATGCTATCGGGCTGGATTGATATGCTTGGTCGTTTGGTTGAAGAGGCCGAAAGCGGCTTTGTTGAGTGGTTCTCAATTGAGCACCAATTTAACCGTGAGTTTGATTTTGGTATGCACTCGCATTGGATAGATCCGAGCCTGCCCCTGGCAACAGCCGTCTTGGCCCCTGCCGATGGTGTGGTGATTACCTCTGCAACTTTAAAAGATCGCCCACCCAAAGCGCCCGATGATTGGGAGAATGCCGAGATGAGAACGGGAGCGATTCATTTGCCCTACAGTGTTCATCGCGTGGCTCACAAGTCGCCGTTTGATTATCAGGCCAATGCCAAAATAATTGCGGTTAATGATATGGCCAGAGGTACGGGAAGAGAGAGTATGGACCAGTTGGCGGCGGCTTATCGTGAATTGTTCTTTGCCTCTGGCGGTGGTGCATTGGGATTGTTTACTGCCATTTCCCGCCTGCGCGCCGTGCATCAGCGCTTGGTCACCCCGTTAAATGAGGCTGGGCTGCCACTATTTGCTCAACACGCAGACCCGATTGATACAGGCACCTTGGTCGATATGTTTCGGGCTGAACAAAATGCCTGCCTGCTCGGCACCGATGCCGTGCGTGATGGGGTGGATGTGCCGGGTAATTCTTTGCGCTTGATTGTCCAAGACCGCGTGCCATGGGGCCAGCCCACCATTTTGGAACGAGCCCGGCGCAAAGCTTTTGGCGGGGCCAGTTGGCAAGATATGATCGTGCGCCTTCGTTTGCGTCAGGCTTTTGGGCGCTTAATTCGCCGCAAAACTGACCGCGGCGTGTTCGTTATTTTGGACAATCGCCTGGCCTCGCGTTTTAAAACCGCCTTTCCTGACGAGGTGGAAATTGAGCGCATGGGACTGGTTGATGCGATTGAAGCGGTCAAACAGTTTACGAACCCGTCATAAGTGCCTATGTTGACATAACAATCAAAAACGAAAGCAAAAATATGCCAAATACAGTCAGTCTCCATCAGGCTCTTATCTATGCCATGGTCACCATCACCGTTGTTGATGCAAAAGTAGGTGATACCGAGCTCAATCGTATTGGACGGCTGGTGCAAACCCTGCCAGTGTTTTCAGGCTTTGATCCCCAACGCCTTACCCATATCACGCAAGAGTGTGGAGAAATGCTGCAAGTTGAAGGCGGTCTTGATGCTGTCTTGGCGTTGATCGGGGAAGCTGTACCAGACCATTTAACAGAAACCGCGTATGCATTGGCGGTTGAAATTGCCGTGGCTGATTTAAACATTGCACGTGAGGAAGTTCGTTTTCTGGCCCGTTTGCGTGATGCACTGGGTTTAGATAAATTGGTGACCGCAGCGATTGAGCGCAGTGCAACAGCACGTTATCAAAGCGTTTAAGGGCTGTTTATAGACTAATTCAATATAAATTTGGCCACAGCTTTTGCCGCTGACTGCCAATTGTCTTGCGCGGTAAGACCTGAGCGTTTAGGCGGGGCCATATCATGGTTGCCAAATGGTGCCCAATGAAACCGGATTGATTTGGGCAAACTATAAGTTTCAATTTCAACCCGTTTACCAAATGGATCATTTTCACCCTGACAAATTAATGTCGGGCAGGTGAAGTTTTCAAAATGAGCCGTGCGTAATTTATCTGGTTTGCCGGGCGGGTGAAACGGATAGCCTAAACACACCAGACCTTTGGCCAAGCCTTTATCAAAACTTTCCTGCGCCATCATCGAGGCAACACGGCCGCCTAAAGATTTGCCACCGATGTAAATTTCATTTGCTTGAATGCTTTTAAGTACAGTCATAAATTCTGCAATAAGTTTTTCAGCCTTTGGCGGTGGTGGCTTTTTGCCCGTGGTGCGCCGCCCTGCCATATAGGCAAACTCAAACCGCATGACACAAAGACCTTGTGCGCCTGCAAGAGCGGAAAATTCATTCATAAAAACGCTGTCCATCGGCGCGCCAGACCCGTGCGCTACGAGCAGGACTGGCGCACCTTCAGGGCCATCAAAAAGAAAATCAGTCATGTTGGTTTCTTAATCTTTCCAAATGCTCAACGGAAAATACTGTCTGTATATTTTTGCGAAACGGCCAGAAAGCTGTAAACGATCCAGCGCGTAATTTAACAGGTCCAATAATTTGTAATTGCCCTTTTTTACCGCAATCGACATCGGTTGAGAAAAAGAAATTGGATCAAGAAATGCATCACCAGCAAAACGACAACAGTTTTTTGAAGCAGCCCCTTTTAGCCAGAACATGGTTTTAACGCTATCGCCAAACAGTGCATCAATAGCACCGGTTCGTAATGCTTCAAACACATCGGTTGCGTTGTCGAACTCACGTAGCTTGGAGCGTGAAAAATATAATTTTAAAAATCGAGCATGATAAGTACCAGCAACCACACCAAGGCGTTTGCCGGCAAGTGAACGTACATCGCTGGTTTTGATCAAAGCGGCCTTGCGTACAGCAAAACGTGCCGTAAATCTGAAATATGGTCGTGTGAAGGACAGTTTTTCACTTGATATTGATGTTTGCCGCAATCCGGTAATCAAGGCATCTGCCAGCCCGTCTTCAACGGTTTTTTGTGCCTGATCGAACGACTGTACCACAAAGCGACATTCCACTCGCAGCACCTTGCAAATTGTGCTGGCCATAAGAATGTTAAACCCTGTCAGCACCTTATCTTTATTGCGATAGGCAAAGGGGGGGAAGTCATCAGAAACAGCAAACCGTATGATTGGGAAAGCCTTAAAATCAGGGTTTTTCGCAAGCGGGTCAATATGACGAAAGGCAGGCACTTTAACGGTGGTTGGCTTGCCGGCCACCTGTTGGGCCATTGCTTTACCCAGATAAGGAAAAAGCAACAACACCAGTGATAAAATGGCAGCTTTGAGCGGTTTTGTAAGGAAGATTTTCAAAATTCTAAATAGTCCTTTGGCAAAGTGAAGGCAATTTGAAAACTTAAATTGGCCCATCTCATAAAGTTTATAGGCATACGAATGCCACAGACATGGCCAATGAGCCAGTTTTTTTTAAACGCGGCTCTTTATCCTCGCGCTATTACAAGGCATAGTGAAATTATAATTCACTTCGATCTCTGGGGAGAGAGCGATTTTAAATGAGATTGACAGGCAACAAACAGCCAGCGGGCAAGACGCTTCTCTTGTCCGCGAAAAGGTTTTGGCTCGCGAAAGGATAATAGCTCGTGAAAAGGCTTTGGCGCGAGAATTGCCCGTCATTGGCCTTGAGAAAATGGTTAAAGCCTGCCGCCAACTGACCAACGAACAGGCCATAAATGCGCTGCGCTTGCGTCTACTGCCTGTGGACATACTGCCCGATGAAATTCACTATGTTGCAGCAGGGCCATATGGAATAAAATCCGGATTGCAACAACAGGCAAGACTGATCGCCCAGGCTGACCCTGATGAAATGCTTCATGCACTACAAATTGTTTTTGGCAAACAGATTTTGCACAACGCCCGTTTTCACTTACGTGATGATACCCCAACTTACAGCGCCGCTAAACGCTTAACGCCCCATCAGGCAGCAGGTATGCTTATTGCTGTTGCGATTATAATCATTGGCCTGTTTTTAAATCCTCAGCTTGTTGTTAATATTGGTGTGGTTTTGTTCTCGCTGACATTTCTTGGCGTTATTGGTCTGCGCCTGGCCGCAATCTTGCCCGTGAAAAGCGATCAGTCGCCCCATCGGCCAGGACTAAGCGATAATGAATTGCCTACTTATAGCGTTTTGGTGCCATTGTTTCGAGAAACCGGCGTTGTCCATCAACTTATCAGCAGTCTGAATGCACTGGATTATCCAACCGATAAATTGGATATTAAGCTGGTGCTTGAAGCTGACGATACAGTGATGATTGCCACTCTCGGCGAAATTCCTTTAAGGCCTCATTTTGAAGTTATTATTGTGCCAGAAGCTAAGCCGCAAACAAAACCTAAAGCACTAAATTATGCCTTGCAGTTTGCCCGTGGAGAATTAGTGGTAATCTTTGATGCCGAAGACATTCCCCAGCCCAATCAATTGCGATTAGCAGCGCAAAAATTTGCGACATCACCTAAGGATATGGTTTGTCTGCAAGCAAAACTAACATTCTATAACGCCAATGAAAATTGGCTGACGCGGCAATTTACCATTGAATATGCTGTACTGTTTGATCTGGTGTTGCCAATGCTGGCCAGTATGTCGTTGCCGTTGCCACTTGGTGGCACCTCCAATCATTTTCGCATGGGTGCATTGAGGAAATTGGGCTGGTGGGATCCGTTTAATGTCACCGAAGATGCAGACCTTGGTATTCGTCTTGCACGATTTGGCTGGTATGCGGATGTTCTGGAC
>JALWJW010000270.1 GCA_026996935.1 Hyphomicrobiales bacterium | reverse complement strand
ATATTGGTTTTGCTTTGCATGGTGGCTTTTTCCAATTTGGCGCTGGCAGAAAAAACAGCTCTTGCCAAGGTGACGATAATAACCAATGACAATCAGATTCCAAAACAGGTTCAAACTTTATGGCGTGATGGATTTGAGGAATGTACTGAAAAAGGCATTGATACCAGCAAAAGCCTCAATGGGCTGAAAATTCACTTTTCAAAAGAGCCCAAAGATAATGCACTTTATATTATAGCTTGCGGGGGTCCCGGTTATAATCGCCCCTTTATTGTTATCGCCTTTGATGCGGCAAAAAACCGAATGCAGCGTGTGGCATTTCCAAATGTTTCAGGTGATGAAATCAGCGCCGAATTTGTTGTCTATAATCCTGTTTGGAACAATCAGGACATGACATTGTCAACCTTTGGCAAAGATCGAGGTCTTGGTGACTGCGGACAGAAGGCGACATATAAATGGATGTTTCCAAAACTAGATAGCAGATTTGCTTTAGTGAAACAGTATAATAAAGATGAGTGCGATGGCCGAACAGATAATTTCCCTCAAACATGGCCCTTGCAAAAATAGACCATCCAACCGCCATAAATTTCTGATCTTAATCAGACTTGCAAATTGACTCTCAACATTATATCCATTAATGGGGATATATGGATACTGAGTGTGCAATAGAAACCATGACAGCCTTGTCGCAAAGAACGCGACTTGATGCTTTTCGGCTTTTAATAAAAGCGGGGGCAAAAGGCATGGCTGCTGGTGAAGTGAGTAAAGAATTGGGCGTAGTACAAAACACCATGTCAGCTCACCTTGCCATTTTAAAAAATGCCGGACTGATCCGCCGCGAACGACAATCCAGAATAATTCGTTATTATGCCAATTATGATGCGATGCAGGGATTGCTGCGCTTCTTGATGGAAGACTGTTGTGACGGCAAGCCGCAATTGTGCGAGCCATTATTTAAGCTCAACAAAAAACAGATAACAAAACCAAAACGGGAAGAAAATGCCTGAAATTATTGATCACAATCGCGCCCAGCGTTTAGCGGCTGAGTGCTTGGGCACTGCCTTTTTATTAGCCACCGTTGTTGGTTCAGGCATTATGGCGGAAAACCTATCAGGCGGAAATGTTGCCATTGCCCTGCTTGGCAATACCATTCCAACAGGTGCGATTTTATACGTGCTTATCACCACATTTGGTCCCATTTCAGGGGCGCATTTTAACCCCGTGGTGACGATTTCATTTATGTTGCGTAAAGAGATTTCTATATCAGAAAGTGTGCAATTTATCATCGTACAGATCATTGGCGCCCTGCTTGGCGTGCTTGCCGCCCACATTATGTTCGATGAAAATATTATCCAGTTTTCACAAAAAGTGCGCACGGGCCCGGCTCAATGGTTTGCCGAAGGGGTGGCCACATTTGGTCTTGTCTTTACTATTCTGGCAACACTTCGCGCTAAACCGTCAGCTATTCCCATGGCTGTCGCACTTTATATCACCGCTGCCTATTGGTTTACCGCATCTACGTCTTTTGCCAATCCGGCAGTGACAATTGCCAGAAGTTTTTCAGATACGTTTGCCGGTATTCGCTTAATCGATGCACCGTTCTTTATTGCCGCGCAAGTTACTGGCGCCGTTCTTGCCAAGTATTTTGCCCGTTGGCTTGTCTCTCCCCGAAAATAATAATCAAACTTAAACGCAAAAAAGTTAGACATATGACAATAACAATTTACCACAATCCCAAATGTGGCACATCCCGAAATACGCTTGCCATGATCAGGCAAAGTGGTGTTGAGCCAAAAATTATTGAATACCTTGAAACACCGCCCAGCCTGATAGAACTCAAAAAGATGATTGCAGATTGCGGCCTGACAGCAAAGCAGGTTATGCGCAAAAAAGGCACGCCATTTATGGAATTGGGCCTTGATGATCCAAAGTTGACAGATGAACAATTGCTTGCGGCCATGATGGATCATCCAATCTTAATCAACCGACCATTTGTAATAACTGAAAAAGGTACACGTTTATGTCGGCCGTGCGAGGTTGTTTTAGAAATATTACCCAATGCGGAGATTGGCCCATTTAAAAAAGAAGATGGCCAGGTTGTCATTGATGCGGAAGGTAAAAGAATTGATTGAAAAAACCTTAAATAATGTACAATCTGAAATGCCGAATATTATCGAGGCAGCGCTGATGCGGCCTCAGCAAGAAAAGCTCACTGTTGCAGCGCCATCGACCCATGCACCGCGCATTTTGCTTTTGCATGGCTCGCTTCGTCCGGTTTCTTATTCGCGGTTGCTGAATCAGGAAGCAGCAAGGGTGCTTAAAGCGTTTGGCGCAGAACCTAAGACTTTTGATCCAACCGGTCTGCCTTTGCCTGATGAATGTGATGGCGATCATCCAAAAGTTGTTCAATTGCGTGAACTGGTCGATTGGTGCGAAGGCATGGTTTGGTGTAGCCCTGAGCGACATGGCACAATAACCGGTATAATGAAAGCGCAGATTGACTGGATTCCTTTAAGCCTTGGGGCTGTGCGGCCAACGCAGGGAAAAACCTTAGCGGTGATGCAGGTAAATGGCGGGTCGCAATCGTTCAACACCGTGAATGCCTTGCGGGTGCTTGGCCGTTGGATGCGCATGATCACCATTCCCAATCAATCATCAGTGGCGAAAGCATTTTTAGAATTTGATGATGATGGCCGCATGAAGCCATCAGGCTTTTACAACCGCATGGTGGATGTCATGGAAGAGCTGGTGAAATTCACCTTGCTGACCCGTGACATCTCGCCCTATCTGGTAGATCGATATTCAGAGCGGGTTGAAAGTGGCAAAGACCTTATCGATAGAGTGAATTCAAAGCGCGCTTAATCGGCTTAAACTAATACCACAGCCTATTTGCGGCTCGGTGTTTCAGGTAAAAACAAATGACCATTTGAAACCATGAAATCCCATAAGGCCTGCGCTGCAGGCATGAGAATTTTTTGAGACCGACGAATAACCTGCCAACTGCGTTCAATCGGAAACCCTTCGACATCAAGCCAGGACAAGCGATTTTCCTCCAGCTCAATCGAAACCGTATGAGCAGAAATAAGGGCAATGCCCAGTCCCGCCATCACCGCTTGCTTAATGGTCTCGTTAGAGCCCATTTCCATGCCCGATGCCTGGGGAAGCCCAGCGCGCTCTAACAGGTCTTCGGTTAAAACGCGGGTGCCAGAGCCTTCTTCGCGCAATAAAAACGCTTCGCCATCCAGGTCTTCCGGTCTTAAATTGGATTTGTCGGCAAGCGGATGGTTTGGCGGTGCAATCAATATGTGCGGGTGAGGCCCAATCATTGCCCGTTCAACTTCAAATTGCTTGGGCGGGCGACCCATAATAGCAAAATCAAACTCAAATGCCTCCAGCGCCGCAACAGTTTCTTTGCGGTTGCCAACCTGTAAATTCATCTCAATATCGCTATGTTCTGTCTTAAAAGCAGCCAATGCACGAGGTGCAAAATATTTAGCTGTGGATATCACTCCAACACGAACGCTACCTTTTGTCATACCCTTTATGGAATCCAGGCTGTCAGAGCAGCCAGATAGCAGAGATTCAATCCGTCGTGATGTGTCCAAAATCTCTTGACCGGCCAACGTTGGCTTGAGGCCTTCGCTGTCGCGTTCAAGCA
Source organism: Hyphomicrobiales bacterium (assembly GCA_026996935.1). Classification (GTDB taxonomy): domain Bacteria; phylum Pseudomonadota; class Alphaproteobacteria; order Rhizobiales; family Aestuariivirgaceae; genus JALWJW01. The sequence goes on along the minus strand of JALWJW010000270.1, from coordinate 9,569 downwards.
GTTTTAAGCCCGTAAGCTCTTCAAATTGCTTAAGTTGTAGGGAAACGGCAGGTGGTGTGACGTGCAAAATTTTTGCTGCACCTGACACCGTACCCGATGAAACCACCGCCGAAAGGGCGCGCAGTTGTTTCATTGTTATATCGCGAATAAATGACATTAAGTTTTTCTATCACAAGTCGAAAGTTTATTCAAATTTACTTTTGCGACCAAAACCCTCATATACATCCCTCGCCGTAAAGGGAATAAGTACGGCAATATATTATCTAATTCGTCAACTGGAGTTTTGGACATGGAGCGTCATCAGACCCTCAAAAGTTTTTTAAGTGATTGGGCTGGCAACGATGCCACTAATCAGGCTGTTGCTGAAACAATTGAAAAGCTTTGCGGTGCGGCAACGACAATTGCAGATCTCATTTCACAAGGTGCGCTGGCGGGAGAAATGGCCGCGATTGTTGGTGATAATGCAGATGGCGACCAGCAAAAATTTCTTGATGTTAAATCAAACGAGTTGATTTTTGGAGCGTTGCGCAACAGCCCTGTTGCGGTGATGGGCTCTGAAGAAGATGAGCAGGCTGTTCCTTTAAATGAAGGCGCGCCATTGGTCGTTGCTGTTGATCCTCTTGATGGTTCTTCAAATATTGAAACAAATGTTTCAATCGGCACAATTTTTTCCATCTTCCCTGCAAAAGATGTTCCTGCTGCTGAGGCTTTTTACCAGAAAGGAACCGAACAGCTTGGTGCCGGCTTTATGGTTTATGGCCCGCAAACAACATTGGTGTTCACCGTTGGTGATGGCACCCATGTGGCAACATTGAACCGTTCAACAGGTGAATGGCTGGTTACAATGGTTGGCATGAAAATGATTTCCGGCAAACGCGAATATGCGATCAATGCCTCAAATTATCGTCATTGGAGTCCGGCTGTTCGCGGTTATATTGATGACTGTTTGGCGGGAAAAGACGGCCCGCGCGAAGAAGATTACAATATGCGTTGGGTTGCTTCTTTGGTGGCTGAAACATTCCGCATTCTTATTCGGGGTGGTGTTTTCCTTTATCCTGGCGATGACAGACCCGATTATGGCTGTGGTCGTTTGCGTCTGGTATATGAAGCATTGCCTGTCGCCATGTTGGTTGAACAGGCTGGTGGTATGGCGACAAATGGAACAGAACGTATTTTGGACCTCGTGCCAGATGATCTACATCAGCGCACACCGTTGGTTTTTGGTCCAAAGGATGAAGTTGAGCGTATTGCGCGTTACCATGAAAGTCCTCCTGAAAAGGGGTCATCGTCACCATTGTTTGGCCACCGCGGGCTTTTTCGTTAAACGTTAAAGCTACTCGTTGTCCATCGACTGATTTTTGAGGGAAAATAAAATGTCTGTAAAACATCCGATCATATCTGTAACAGGTTCCTCTGGTGCTGGTACATCAACGGTAAAGCACACATTTAATCAAATCTTTCGCCGTGAAGGTGTTGTTGCCGCTGCTATTGAAGGTGATGCTTTTCATCGTTATGACCGCGCAGCCATGAAGCAGGCGATGGAAGATGCGGGCAAGGCGGGCAATGAACACTTTAGTCACTTTGGCCCTGAAGCCAATTTATTTGAAAAAATTGAAGAAGTCTTCAAAACCTATGGTGAAACTGGTGGCGGTCAAACCCGTTACTATGTCCACAGCGAAGAAGAAGCCCAGGAACTGGGATCGCCTCCTGGTACCTTTACCGATTGGAGAGACTTTGAGCCAGGTTCAGACCTGTTGTTTTACGAAGGTTTGCATGGCGCTGTCAAAACAGATAAAGTGGACGTGGCGCAATATGCCGATTTGAAAATTGGTGTGGTGCCGGTAATTAATTTGGAATGGATTCAAAAAATTACTCGTGATAAATCAGAGCGGGGATATTCAACTGAAGCTGTTACAGACACAATTTTGCGACGCATGCCGGATTATCTGAATTATATTATTCCGCAGTTTTCAGAAACTGATATTAACTTTCAGCGCGTTCCGATGGTTGATACATCAAACCCGACAATAGCCCGCTGGATTCCAACTGCGGATGAATCAATGGTTGTCATCCGCTTTAAAGACCCTGCTGGTATTGATTTTTCTTATTTGCAATCCATGATCCATGACAGCTTTATGTCACGGGCCAATTCAATTGTTGTGCCGGGCGGTAAACTTGATATTGCCATGCAACTTATTCTTACACCTCTCATCCATCGTTTGATGGAACGCAAAAAACGCGCTTGTTAAGCAACACAGCGTAACAATTTTAAAAAGGGAAGCACTCCATGACTGAAATCTCTCAAAAAGACATGGCAAATGCCATCCGCGCTCTGGCAATGGATGGTATTCAACGCGCAAACTCAGGTCACCCCGGTGCACCAATGGGTATGGCCGATATGGCCACCGTTTTGTTCACACGCTTCTTAAAATTTGATGCCGCAGCACCAGATTGGGCCGACCGTGACCGCTGGATATTATCGGCAGGTCACGCTTCAATGCTGCATTATTCTTTGAACTATCTTGTCGGTTACAAAGACATGACCATAGATCAGATCAAAAATTTCCGCCAACTTGATTCGATCACCGCCGGTCACCCTGAATATGGTCACGCGCTGGGTATTGAAACAACCACAGGGCCTCTTGGTCAGGGGATTTCAACAGCGGTTGGCATGGCAATTGCCGAACGTATGGACAATGCCCGTTTTGGCAATGACCTTGTTGATCACCACACCTATGTTTTTGTTGGTGATGGTTGCCTGATGGAAGGTATTTCACATGAAGCCATTGATTTGGCCGGTCATATGAAACTATCCCGTTTGATCGTTTTGTGGGATAACAACTCAATCACAATTGATGGTGGTACCGATATTTCCACATCAACCGATCAGGTCGCACGTTTCAAGGCTTCTGGATGGGATGCAATTGAAGTTGATGGCCACGATCAGGAAGCCATCGCAGCAGCCATTGAAGCGGCCCGCAAATCTGATAAACCATCATTTATCTCTTGTCGCACTATTATTGGTTATGGTGCTCCTAACAAGCAAGGCACATCAGCCACTCACGGGGCACCTCTTGGCGATGAAGAAATAGCACTAACCCGCAAAGCTCTTGGTTGGGATGCTGAACCGTTTGAAATTCCACAAGACATTCTGGATGCTTGGCGCGCGGCTGGTTCTCGCGGCAGTGCCGATCGTGCAGCATGGCAGGCGCGTTTGGACTCATCTGATAAAAAATCTGCCTTCGAGGCGGCCCATTCAGGAAAAGTCCCTGCTGTTCTCGCCCCTGCAATCAATGAATACAAAAAGAAAATTTCAGCAGAAGCTGCCGGACCGGCAACACGCGTTGCATCGCAAAATGCCCTGGAAGTGGTCAATAAAGCTATTTCCTTTACCGTTGGCGGTTCTGCGGACTTAACAGGTTCTAATAATACAAAAACCAGCGATATGACCGCTGTAACACCACCTGATTATGCTGGTAACTATATGTATTATGGTGTGCGCGAGCATGAAATGGCGGCGGCGATGAACGGCATCGCTTTGCATGGCGGGTTTATACCTTACGGTGGTACATTCCTGGTGTTTGCCGATTATATGCGCGGCTCGATGCGGTTGTCTGCTTTGATGGGTTTGCGTGTCGGTTATGTTCTAACCCATGATTCGATTGATCTGGGTGAAGATGGTCCAACGCACCAGCCTGTTGAGACAATTGCATCATTGCGTGCGATGCCGAATATGAATGTTTTCCGCCCTTGTGATGCCGTTGAAACAGCCGAAGCCTGGCAATGCACAATGGAAGCTGAACACACACCGTCTGTTTTGGCTCTGACCCGTCAAGGTCGTCCAATGCAGCGCACCGAGCACACAGATACCAACCTGACAGCGCTTGGCGCTTATGTTATAAAAGGCACAGATGGCGAACGCGATGTCACCATTCTGGCCACCGGTTCTGAAGTGTCATTGGCCACAGAAGCGGCGGATGTTTTGGCAAAAGAGGGCATTAAAGCAGCAGTTGTTTCAATGCCTTGCTGGGAATTGTTTGAAGCCCAGTCAGATGCTTACCGCGCTGAAGTCCTTGGCACGGCTCCTCGAATTGCCGTTGAAGCTGCCGTTCGCATGGGCTGGGACAGATATCTTGGCGACAATGGTAAATTTATCGGTATGTCTTCCTTTGGTGCTTCGGCTCCATTTAAAGAATTGTATAAAAAATTCGGTATTACAGTGGATGCTGTGGTTGCTGCGGCAAAAGAATTTTAAAACAGGAGATGTTTTGACATGAGTAACGTACCATCAATTGAAGGTGTAGATGTTGCAGGCAAGACTGTTCTTGTTCGTGCTGACTTGAATGTGCCAATGGAAAATGGCCGTGTAACCGATACTGTGCGTATTGATCGTTTTGCCCCTACAGCAACCTATCTTGCCGATCAGGGTGCCCGGGTTGTGATTATTTCTCATTTCGGTCGCCCAAAAGGTGTGCGCAATCCATCAATGACCTTGGAGCCTGTTGCAAAAGCATTGGCGAAAAGTCTTGGCCGCGAAGTCGGCTTTGCCGAAGATTGTGTTGGTGAAGTGGCTGAAAAAGCTGTTTGGGCTATGAACGATGGTGATATCGTTATGCTGGAAAACTTACGCTTTCATCCCGATGAAACGGAAAATTCAGATGCCTTTGCGCTGCGTTTTGCCGTGTTTTCAGACATTTATGTCAATGACGCGTTTTCATGCTGTCACCGCGCCCACGCCTCAACAGTTGCTGTCACAAAACACCTGCCGTCATATGCAGGGCTGTCCTTGAAAAAAGAGCTTGATGCTCTTGATGCTGTATTGGGTGCACCCAAGCGTCCGATTGCCGCTTTGGTTGGCGGGGCAAAAGTATCGTCAAAAATCACTGTTCTTGAAGCATTAATTCCAACAATGGATGCAATTATTGTTGGCGGGGGAATGGCAAATACCTTTTTACTGGCACAAGGCTTCCCAATTGGCGGATCGCTTGCCGAACCCGATTACGTCGACACCGCAAAAAAGATTATGGATACCGCTGAGAAAAACGATTGTGAAATCGTACTGCCAGTTGATTTGGTTGTTGCAGAAGCGTTTGCAGCCAATGCCCCAAATGAAACTGTTGCTGTTGGTCAGGACCCAGGAAAAGGCATGATTTTGGATGTTGGTGCTGATTCAATCCAGGATCTGACGAACCGACTTGCCAATCTGAAAACACTGCTTTGGAACGGACCACTTGGTGCCTTTGAGATGGAACCTTTTGGCGATGGTACATTTGCTGTGGCAAAAGCGGCTGCAGACCTGACAAAACAAGGAAAATTAATTACAGTTGCCGGTGGTGGAGATACCGTTGCAGCCCTTAATCAGGCTGGTGTAAGTGATGATTTTACCTATATTTCAACCGCAGGCGGCGCCTTTCTTGAATGGCTTGAGGGCAAAGAATTACCCGGCGTTGCTGCATTAAATGAACAAAACTAATTGGACCTTTTGGAGATAGACAATGGCCCGTATTACCCTTCGACAATTACTAGACCACGCAGCAGAAAACGATTATGGCGTTCCTGCGTTTAACATCAATAACATGGAACAAGGCCTGGCAATTCTTAATGCGGCCCGCGAAGTAGATTCTCCAGTGATCATTCAGGCATCACGTGGCGCGCGTTCATATGCTGGTGATATCATGCTGCAAAGAATGGTTGATGCGCTTACCGAAATGTTCCCGGAAATTCCAATTTGTATGCATCAGGATCATGGTAACTCTGAAGCCACCTGTGCCACAGCAATTCAGCACGGGTTTACATCTGTGATGATGGACGGCTCATTGGAACGCGACTGTAAAACAGTGGCTTCATATGAGTATAACGTCGATATCACAAAGCGTGTCACCGATATGGCCCATTGGGTTGGCGCATCTGTTGAGGGTGAATTGGGTGTTCTTGGCTCACTTGAAACCGGCGAAGGCGACAAAGAAGACGGCCACGGCGCTGAAGGCAAATTGTCAATGGAACAACTATTGACCGACCCTGATCAGGCCCGTGACTTTGTTGGCAAAACCAAAGTCGATGCCTTGGCAATTGCCATGGGTACCTCGCACGGTGCTTATAAGTTCTCTCGCAAGCCAGATGGCGATATTCTTGCAATGAATGTTGTTGAAGCGATCCATAAAAAAATCCCTGACACCCATCTGGTTATGCACGGTTCTTCGTCTGTGCCACAAGAACTGCAAGACTTGTTCAACGAGTTTGGCGGTGGTATGCCACAAACATACGGCGTTCCGGTTGACGAAATTGTGCGCGGTATTAGCTACGGTGTTCGTAAAGTCAATATTGATACCGACTGCCGTTTGGCAATGACCGGCATTATGCGTAAAGTTGCAATGGAAGATGCCACTCAGTTTGACCCGCGTAAATTCTTAAAACCGGCAATGGATGCGATGCAGCAACTTTGTAAAGATCGTTTTGAGCAATTCCGCACGGCGGGTAACGCATCAAAAATCGAAGAAATTCCAGTTGAAAAAATGGCCGCACGTTATGCTGCTGGCGATCTGGATCCAAAACTGGGTTAAACCAGTTTGCGGCACTTATAACTTAGGTGCTCAAAAATGAACAACAAATTCCTTCAGGCGTGTGCACATGCCTAAAGGTCAAGGTCTCCTTCACGCGGTTGAGGGGCTGCTGTGAAGGAGACCACAAATTTAAAACTAAAGGTGAATGACACCAAAAGGTGAATACAATGGCTAAAGACATCATTATCGCCCCGTCAATTCTGGCATCTGATTTTTCAAAACTTGGTGATGAAATTGCCGCCGTTGACCGCGCTGGCGCCGACTGGATTCACCTCGATGTTATGGACGGTAATTTTGTACCAAACATCACTTTTGGTCCCCCTATTATTAAAGCTGTACGCAAAAGCTCCAAAAAAGTTTTTGATTGTCACTTGATGATTGAAAATGCGGATCTTTATCTTAAAGATTTTGCCGATGCTGGCGCAGATATGATTTGCGTTCATGAAGAGGCTTCAACTCACCTTGATCGCTCATTGCAAGTGATCCGGGATCTTGGCTGTAAAGCAGGTGTTGCCCTTAATCCGCATACATCTGAACATACGCTTGAATATGTTCTGGATCGCCTTGATATGATTTTGTTGATGACGGTAAATCCAGGTTTTGGTGGTCAGGCATTTATCCCGAGTGTGATTGATAAGGTGGCCCGCGTAAAAGCAATGATTGGTGATCGTGATATCCACATTCAGGTTGATGGCGGCATTGATCCAACCACAGCACCACTTGTTGCTGCTGCTGGCGCGAACTCATTAGTCGCAGGCTCTGCCGTATTCAAAGGTGGTACCGAAGAAGCTTACCGTGCTAACATCACCGCTATTCGGGAAGCTGCACAAAAAGCACAATAAAAGCGAGAACAAAAACAATGAACAAAGGTATTATTTTCGACTTAGATGGCACGCTGATTGATTCAGCACCGGATTTGCATGTAATTGCAAACAAGGTTTTAAACGCCCACGGACATAAACCTTTGACCCTTGAAACTGTTGCGTCTTTCATTGGCAATGGTATTCCAAAACTGGTGGAACGCTGTTTTGATACGGTTCAATGCTCGCTTAAAGGTGAGGAGTTTGATAAAGCTGTTGCCATGTTCTTAGAAGAATATGCTCGAGCCCCCGCTGATCATTCAACGCTTTATCCTGGTGTTCTTGAAGCCTTGCAAGAGCTTAAAGACAAAGGGTATAAAATGGGCATTTGTACCAATAAAACCGAAAGCCTGGCAAATTTAATTGTTAAAGAAATGGGTTTGTCGGACTTTTTTGATGTTGTTATTGGCGGTGATCGCCTGCCACAAAGAAAGCCGGCACCAGAACCTTTAATTACCTGTGCAAAGGAAATGGGCTGCGCGCCGGATGAGTTTGTTTATGTGGGTGATAGTGAAGTTGATGCTGCGACCGCAAAAGCAGCACATGCTCCATTTATTCTGTTTACTGAAGGTTATCGAAAAATATTGGCAAGCGATCTTTATCACCAGGCACTGTATTGCCGGTTTTCTCACTTGAAGCATCTGGTACCACACGTATCCAGCCAGGATCTTTAAGATTATTTATTGTGTCTAAACCGCTTAAGTCTATAATTTTTGATGTTGACGGCACTTTGGCTGAAACCGAAGAGTTGCACCGCGCCGCCTTTAACGCCATGTTTGAAAACTACGGTTTAAACTGGCATTGGGATCAGGCCATGTATGGCAAATTATTAGAGGTCGCAGGTGGTCGCAACCGTTTGCAGTTTTTTATTGAGCAATATCAGCCTGATTTAGCCGGTGATTATATCGATATGACAGCGAAAATGCATGCCGATAAAACCAGAATCTATGGCGAGATGATGGCTTCTGGCGATGTGTCATTGCGCCCAGGGGTTGAACGGCTTATCGTCAAGGCAATTGAGAAAAATCTAAAACTTGCAATCGCAACCTCCACCAGCCGTAAAAATGTCGATGCCTTGTTCGCAGTCACCATGGGCCAGGATGTCTTGGCCCGTTTTCAAGCCATTTGCTGTGGTGATGAAGTAGAGCGGGTAAAGCCCGACCCGCAAGTTTATCAATTAGCCTTAGAAAGGCTGAACTTATCACCCGATGAGTGCTTGGCTATTGAGGATTCTCATATCGGACTAACGTCCGCCCTTAGCGCCAATATCCCTACTCTCATCACCAGCAGCGCCTATACAAAAGGTGAAGATTTTACAGGTGCCGAACAGGTGATGGAAGATTTGGAAACGGGAAAGTTTGACCTATCCAGCCGCTTGTAGGGTGGTTTGAAAACCGCCATCATCGTTCAACTCAATCAGTTGATAGATTGGTTTGCCATCAAACTTATCATCATACGTTCCTTTGCGCCGATCAAGCGACATGGCTGTTAAAGTCATGCCAGCAATATGCCCAACCGCGCCGATTGTGTTGCGGTGGGCATGGCCGCAAAAAATGCCCTTAACATTATCAAAACCGCAAACCAGATTATTAAACCGGTCAGCAGGGGCCTGATCAATAAATTGAAACGGATAAGGGTTATTGGACATAATGAAAGAGGGGTGATGCATAAAAATAGCAACCGGGTTGCGCGCTTGACTTAACTGCCCTTCAAGCCAGTTAATCCGCTCATCGCAATAATCACCAAGGTTGGACCCAGTGTGAAGCGTGTCTAAAAATAGCAATGTCCATCCGCCCATCTCAAGCGACTTCTGGGCAAATGGCAATGGCGTTGAGAAGGCTTGAGCCAACAGCTCCCGGCTGTCTTTATTACCGGGAATAACCGCAACGGGCAGCCCTGCTTTGTCCATCGCAGATTTTGCAAAAGCATATTCTCTGGCGTGATCGCAATGGCTTATATCACCAGTATGAACAAGCAAATCGGGCCTGATTTCCTGCTGTTTAATATGATCGATTACCCGTTCAAAATCATTTAGGCGACCCGCCTCGTCAATTTCTGGAATTTCAATGTGGCTATCTGTGATGTGAGCGATTAACATGGGTTGCCTGGCAGCTTAGAATTATTTTAGGTGTTTTCTTGTAGCAAATTT
>JALWJW010000269.1 GCA_026996935.1 Hyphomicrobiales bacterium | reverse complement strand
AGCAAGACATTCTTAATGGTAATTTCAGACCCCTTGGTGATGATGGCGGCAACAATAGCAAAGGCGGCAGAACTTGGATCACCCGGCACAACCACATCGCAAGCCGTGAGTTCGTTTTGACCTTCAACAGAAATAATACGTCCGTTTGGTGTTTCCTCAATATTCAGTTTAGCCCCAAAAGCTTTCAGCATTTTCTCCGTATGGTCACGTGTGGCTTCAGGTTCAATAACCCTGGTTATCCCCGGCGCATTGAGCCCTGCAAGTAAAACCGCAGATTTTACCTGGGCTGAGGCAACAGGCAAGGTATATTCAACAGGAACAGGGTTTTGCGCGCCCTTAATGCGCATGGGAAGCTTTTCACCCTCAAGCGTGTCAATTTGAGTGCCAAACAAGCGCAAGGGATCAGTGATACGCTTCATCGGCCGCGACCGTAAAGAATCATCGCCGGTAAATTTCACACTAATCGGGCATGTGGCAACGAGTCCCGCACATAAACGCACCCCGGTGCCGGAATTGCCGAAATCGATGATATCGCGCGGTTCGTTAAACCCGCCAACACCAAGCCCGCTGACTTTCCAGATGCCACCTTTTTCTTTGTCAGTATAGCGTTCAACTGTCGCCCCCAGTGCCGCCATCGCTTTGGCTGTGTTAATCACATCTTCTGCTTCCAAAAGCCCTGTAATAGAGCTTTGTCCGATGGCCATGGCAGAAAACATCAGCGCGCGGTGGGAAATAGATTTATCTCCAGGGACACAAATAGTGCCGGAAAGATTGTTGGTGGAAACAGATTTTAACGGGCGTTGATTGCCGGTTGAATTGTCTTTAGACATAATGTTTGAACTTACAACTGATGCTGGTTAAAAATTTTAGACTGTGGTCCTATCATATATAAGCGTGAAGTGCCACATTGAGTTTGTTTGTGAACTTGTTTTAGGTTTGGCAATGCTTGCAGAATCACTTAGGTTTTGACAAGTTGGCTCAGGCATGGCATGGGATGCGCCAGATTTATTATTAGAGAAATGGGTTTGAAACTGTTTTCATTTTTCGTAGGATGATTTTCAGACCATTTGAAATTCAAAGAATTTAAAGGACGACCATCGTGATTGATGCGGAATTAGGAAAAAAACTTGTATGCCCGTCATGTGCCGTAAAGTTTTACGATCTTTTGAAAGATCCGGCAGAATGCCCCAAATGCGGCACTATTTTTACCGCTGACCCAATTTTGCCTTCGAAAGAAGATCGCCCACCAGCAACTGAAGAAAAAGAAGCTGAAGAAGCGAAAAAAGAAGAAATACCTAAAGTTGAAGATGCTGAAATCGAAGTGGTCAGCCTGGAAGACATCATTGAAGATGATGATGACGAGGATGATGATGAATTGGCAGCGATTAAAGACGTTGACCTAGGCATTGAAGACGATAAAGACGAGCCGGTTGTTGCCGAAGATGACAATACCTTCCTGGATGTTGGCGATGATGACGGCTCAAATGTTTCTGATATTGTTGTTGGCGTTGCCACTGGCGATGACGAGACATAAATTATTTTCAATTGGCGTTCAAAATCTTCTTGATTGTTGAGCGCCAATTGCATATTTAAAACTCCCGTTCACCCAAATCCCAAACGGTTTGAACATTTTAGGGGCTATAGCTCAGTTGGGAGAGCGCTTGCATGGCATGCAAGAGGTCGGCGGTTCGATTCCGCCTAGCTCCACCAACCTTCTAATGCAAAGCATTAGAAGGAACGCAACCGCCACAAACTTCAACAACAGGACAATTGCTGTGCCAATGTCCAAGAGCATGTGAAACAACCTGTTGCAGCAATTGTTTGTTACTCCATCTTGTCTACATACGCCTTTAATAATATGGTTTTGCTACCATCAGCCAAAAAATCAGTACAACAGCAGGAAAGGCCAGCGCGCCAAGGCTGATCCACCAACGGTCATAACGCCAATATGTGTCAGGTAAATCAGCCCCCGTTTTAAAGGCGAGCGCGGCCATGTTGCGCATTTTTATTTGAATCCATACCACTGGCAACCAGCACATTCCTGAAAAGAAATACAGCAGCAGGGCCGCCATAATCCAAGGCGTGCTAAAGTCATAGTCCAGCAGATAGATCAATGTTACACCTGTAATAAACTGGGTAATGATGGCAGGGGTGGTAAAAATCCAGTCGGCAATCACCACATGGCGGGTGGCAAAACAAATAGCGGCTAAGTTGGCTCGTTTTTGAAGCTGATCGCCGCCCTTATAAGCGGCCTCTCGCCTATTGGCCATAAACATGTAAAATGCACTACCAATGCCCGTTCCAAACAGAATGGTAGAGCTGATAATGTGAACCCATTTGACGATTAAAATATCCATCTTGTGTACTTAACCTGCAAATAAAATCAATACTAGGTCCAAGCGTTAAATCCATGTTGCCCAAAAGGTCTGTCCATTATAAAGCCGATGCCATTTTCGCCAAAATTTTTGGTGCGTCATGGCCGCAAATGCCGCCCGTAATGCATGATCATTATGCCATACGCCCCAAAACGAATGATCTGGTAATCGCGGCAGGTGTGATGAAAATTGAATTGTCGTTTTTGGCAAAACTTATGGCCCCGCTTTTTAAACTCACAGGCACATTGGTGCCGCGCGCGGGTGATGATGTGCAGGTTACAGTGCGTTTTACCAGTGGGCCAGATTCCAAATTTATGTGCTTTGATCGCCACTTTGTTTTTCAAGATGGTCGCTCGGAACGGTTCTTATCCAAAATGGAACCTGTTGGCGGTAATGAAATCATAGAATGGACCGGCAGCGGCATTGGTTGGCGCGCCGCTTTTACCTATGAAAATGGCAAAGTACGCCTCACGCACAAAGGCTATGCATATAAAATGTTTGGAAAAGTCATCAATTTACCCATCAGTTGGCTTTTTGGGTTTGGCAATGCCAGCGAGGTTGCAACATCTGATACAGGGTTTGATATGGAAATGACCTTGGACCATCCTGTTTGGGGGGTGATTTATGGTTATAATGGTCACTTTGAAATTATAGAAATTAAACTTGATGACTAAGGTTTTGATATTAGGTGGATATGGCAATTTCGGCAAACGCATTGCCCATGCGTTGGTCGCCAAAGGGTTGAAAGTAATTATTGCGGGCCGAACAAAGGCTAAGGCCGAACAATTAAAAAACCAATTGGGCGATTTAGCCTCATACGCCGTTTTTGATGTCAAAGATGATTTGCCATCTCAATTGAAAAAGCTA
>JALWJW010000268.1 GCA_026996935.1 Hyphomicrobiales bacterium | reverse complement strand
GGTGGATCGAACCAGAACCATCTTTCGGTTGGAAAATCAGCGTCCATAATAACATCGGCAATCAGGAAATTGTCTTCAAAAACCCGCCCGACAAAATCTAACCCAACCATACTGCGCACAGACGATGTCGCGCCATCACAAGCAATGACCCAATCGCCCTGTAAAGAATAAGGGCCGTCAGGTGTATCGATTTCTAATTGAGCGTGGTCTTTGTGCTGATCGATTGAGATGAGTTTATTATTGCCACGTAATTGAATTGGTTTGCCTTGCGCCTGAAGCTGGCGTACCCGATCGATCAGATATTCTTCAAAATAATATTGTTGAAGATTAATAAAGGCGGGTCTCTTGTGGCCCTGTTCTGAAAGCAGATTGAATTCATAAACCTTGCGTTCATCGAAAAAAACTTTACCTGTATTCCATGTTACGCCTTTTTCGACAAAAGCATCGCCGCAGCCAAGGCGATCTAAAATTTCAAGGGGTCGTTTGGCAAAACAAATGGCCCGTGAGCCCCAACTGACTTTGTCATTATCATCAATAATTACGACGGGAATATCGTTTTGTGCAAGATCAATTGCAGCAGCTAAACCGATGGGGCCAGCACCGATAACAATGACACTGTGACGGATAGGTGATTGCGCGTCTTGATCGCTGTGGCGTTCATACGGGTAGAGCGGACGTTCAAATATTTTTTTATCTTGCCTGGCTTTGTCCATGTTGAGTGTTCTTATCCTTGTAAATCTGCCCACATTTGCAAATCGCGTTCAGCCGTCCAAATGCGTGGATTATCGATACCGCGCGCTTCGTCAAAGGCGCGCGCGACGTTAAATGGCAGGCAGTGCTCGTAAATGGCGTAATCGGAAAACTTTGCATCACATTCGGCTCGGCACGCATCCCATGCCTGTTTTAAGGTTCCCCCTTTTGCTGCAACTTGAGCAACGGGGCGGTATGTCGATTCAATGAAATCACGGGTGTTTTCTATGGCTTCATTTACTTTTTCTGTGCCAACCAAAGCATCACCGCGCCCGGGTGCAATGGCGGTTGGGTTAAAGGCTTTGATGGCATCAAGGGTATTGCCCCAATCGGCAAAATGGCCATCCCCACAATAACAGGCCGAATGATATTCAACGATGTCACCTGAGAACATAACGCCTGCATCGGGCACCCAGGCGACAATATCGCCGGCGGTGTGGGCGCGGCCAAGGTGCATAAGTTCAACACGGCGTTTGCCCATATTGATGGTCATGCGGTCTTTAAAGGTGAGGGTGGGCCAAGTGAGCCCTGGAATAGAATCGGCAGCATCAAATAAACGCGGGAAGCGGCCAAATTCTGAATCCCAATCTTCCTGACCGCGTTCATAGATCATGGACTGGCATTTTTCTGAGGCGATAATTTCAGAGGCTTCATAGGCCGAGGCACCGAGCACGCGTACGGCATGGTAATGGCTTAAAGTGACGTATTTGATTGGCTTATCTGTTACGCTGCGAATGCGATCAATAACCAATTGCGCCATGACCGGTGTTGCCTGTGCATCAATGACCATGACCGAGTCATCACCAATAATGACGCCTGTGTTTGGGTCACCTTCAGCGGTAAAGGCATACAGGTTCTCACCCACTTCAGTAAAAGATATTTTTTTCTCTGCCATGTCGCCAGTTGAGGCAAATCCTTTGGTCATTTAGTCGTCTCCTGCGGGGTTATTCATTTTGATTGCTGGTAAGATGGTGCCTGAGCATTCTCCAAAGCCGATTTTATAACCATCACCTTGGGCATAGCCAGATAGGGTTAGGGTATCGCCGTCTTGAATGAAGGTTCGGGTTTGGCCGCCATCTAAAGTTATGGGTTCTTTACCGCCCCAACTAATTTCAAGTAGTGAACCGAAACTTGATTTGTCTGGGCCTGATATGGTGCCAGAACCGAGTAAATCACCCGTATTCATTTTGCACCCACTTGACGCGTGATGAGCAAGTTGTTGGGCGGCGGAATAATAAAGATTGTTATAATTGGTGCGTGAAATGGTTGTTGGGGTATTGGATTTATCAGGCTGCATCGATATTTCAAGCTCAATATCGTATGACATTGGAGAAGGCTCTTTTAGATAATCCAATAAAGGTTTATCACGTTTTGGGGTTGAGGTTCGAAACGGTTCAAGCGCTGCTTTAGTGATGACCCATGGGCTGATGGATGTGGCAAAGGCTTTGGCTTGAAAGGGGCCAAGGGGTTGGTATTCCCAGGCCTGTATGTCACGAGCTGACCAATCATTGAGTAGAACATAACCAAAAATCATGTCATCGGCTTGCTGTACTGAAATGGGTTGGCCCATTTTTGACGGGGTGCCAATAACAGCGCCCATTTCTAATTCTATATCAAGGCGTTTGCACGGACCAAAGGTAGGTTGTTCGGCATCGGGTGCTTTTGTTTGACCTGATGGCCGGATGATGGGTGTGCCGCTGACCACGACAGTTGAAGCGCGGCCATTATAACCAATGGGAATGTGCAGCCAGTTCGGCGGCAGGGCATTTTCAGCGCCGCGAAACATGGTGCCAACATTGATGGCGTGTTGTTTACCAGCATAAAAGTCGGTGTATTCAGCGACCTTAAAAGGCATCAGCATTTTAACATCATTTATTGCAATAAGAACTTGTTGTTTAAGTTTGTCATTATTTTCAAGCGCATTATTTCCATTGGTTTTTAGAAGGTTGATTAAGTCAGTGCGAACATTTTGCCATGCTTTTGGACCGCATTGCATAAAATCGTTTAATGCAGGCTGATTAAATACAGTGCCTTGACTTTGTGTTGAAATGAGACCTGTTAATTCAAGTTCAGCCAGATCAATAATAAAATCCCCAATGGCGCAGACACAGTTTTGTTTGCCATTGGGCAGTTGAGCAATACCAAAGGGCAGGTTTTGAATTGGAAATGAGTTTTGAGGGTCGTTAGCGCTTTCTATCCAGCTTTTGATGATTTGCAAGCTTGTCATTATAGGCTCCGAAATGTTTCTTTTAAATTAGTTGCGCATGAAACTATGTCAAGAAAATTTATGAACTTTTATATTAGATTGGCTATTTTTAGCTAAAAATATATATCTTGATATTGATAAAAAATGAAACTATCCTTTGTTAATACCCGAAATAACTCATTTAAACAGGTTAGATGTTTTGAATTCAAAAAATATGGATAATTTTGAACTTAGTGAGTTTTTCCCGTATTTGGTTCGTGTATATTATCGCGCGGTTAGTGATGCTG
>JALWJW010000267.1 GCA_026996935.1 Hyphomicrobiales bacterium | reverse complement strand
ATGTCGAAAAAGATCCCGCTAAAGCCAAGGTGCTGACCAGAGCCATTTGGCGAATGTGGGCAAAATCGGGAAGTGATACGGCTGATTTGTTGTTGCAGCGCTCGGGAAAAGCGATGCGGGCCGGGCGTACTTATATTTCCATATCTATTTTGTCTCTGGTTCTTGAGCAATATCCAGATTTTACAGAAGCCTGGAACAAGCGGGCCACGGCTTATTTTATTTTGCGTAATTTTGAAAAGTCAAAGCAGGATATTCAACAGGTTTTAAAACTTGAACCACGCCATTTTGGGGCCTTGTCCGGTTTGGGCATGATCTATCGGGCCGAAGGTAATGATAAAAAAGCTTTGCAGGCGTTTCGGCGGGCCTTGGCTATAAATCCTCATTTAAAAGATGTTAAAAAGGCCGTAAGGATCATTTCGAGCAAAATCGAAAAGGATATTTAGGGATAGTTGTTAAAATAGTTTGCTTTTTTCTGCTTCCCACTTACATAGAGTAAGATTTATTGTTTTCGATTGGCCTAAGGGGCATTTTTACGTGGTTTTTTCTTTAATCGGTGGTTTTATACTTCTGTTTCTTGCTGGTGAGTTGCTTGTTCGCGGGGCAAGTAATCTGGCTGAAAAACTGGGTGTTCAACCTTTAGTCGTTGGTATTGTGATTGTTGGCTTTGGCACATCTGTGCCTGAATTGGCAACGTCGGTGCAAGCGGCCCTGAAGGGTGCGCCTGGTATTGCTATTGGTAATGTGGTTGGCTCGAATATGGCCAATATGTTATTGGTGCTGGGGGCTGGCGCTGTGGTTTATCCGATTGCCACCAAGCGTTCGCATGTTTTTAGGGACGGTGGCCTTGGTATTATCGGGGCTTTGGTGTTGCTTTATGCGGCTTGGCAAGGCGAGCTTTCGCGGTTTAATGGTATTGTGCTCATTGCCGGTCTTGTTGGTTATTTGTGGTATCTTTTGCACGACGATCACAAACAGCGTGAAATCGCACGCGAAGCTGCTGGGCATACAAAACAAGTTTTTAGCTGGTCTGCCATCAGTCTTGATAGTGCAATCTTGCTGGCTGGACTGGTTGGCGTGTTGTTAGGCGGCAAGTTGCTGGTTGATGGGGCTGTTGAACTGGCAAGGGTCTTTAATATTGATGAAGGTGTTGTTGGTCTGACCGTTGTGGCGCTTGGCACTTCATTGCCGGAACTGGCAACGTCTATTGTTGCCGCGTTTCGCCGTGAAACGGATTTGGCTGTTGGTAATATTCTTGGATCAAATATATATAATATTTTTGGCATTGGCGGTATTACCGCAACGATTAGTCCGATTCCGATTGTTGGCCTTATGGGCAGTTTGAATATTCCTTTATTGCTTGTGATGTCGATTGTTTTGGTAGGTATTGTTGTCTGGCAACATGGTGTGACGCGTATTACGGGTGCGGCTTTTCTGGTTTCTTATCTGGCCTATGTTTTTGCGCTATTGGCATAATAATTGAATTGAAAAGGGGACGATTGAATGTGTGCTTTAGAGGTTTATCAGTTCAATTGTCGTACAGATAATTTTGGGGTTTTGATTCATGACCCTGAAATCGGGATTACCGCTTCAATCGATGCGCCAGATGAAGGTGCGATCAATCAGGCCCTGGCTGATAAGGGCTGGACGCTGAGCCATGTTTTGCTCACGCACCATCATTATGATCATGTGGAAGCCAATGAGGCGTTAAAGCAAAAATGGGGTGCGATTATTGTTGGCAATGAGGCCGATAGCGAACGACTGCCTGGATTGGATATTGCGGTTCAATGTGGAAATTATTTTGATTTTGGCCTGCACAAGTGCCAATTCATAGATACACCTGGTCATACGATTGGTCATGTAGCGCTCCATTTTGCCGGGCAGAATTTATTGTTTACGGGAGACACATTGTTTGCCCTTGGCTGTGGCCGCATGTTTGAGGGCAGTCCTGAACAAATGTGGACAAGCCTGTCAACGTTGGCTGGCCTGCCCGATGAAACAGTGGTTTATTGCGGTCATGAATATACCTTGGCCAATGCAGCTTTTGCGTTGACTATTGATCCTGAAAACGCTGGCCTGGTTGAGCGTGCGGCTCATATTAAGGCCCTGCGGGCTGAAAAATTGGCCACTTTACCTACAAGTATAGGTTTGGAAAAAGCAACCAATCCATTTTTACGGGTTAGTGATGAGAAAATCCGTCAGTTATTAAACATGGAAAATGCGTCTGATGTTGACGTGTTTGCTGAAATTCGCCGTCGCAAAGATACGTTTTAAAACGAAGTATTGAAACGGTTCTTTGCGGGCGAAAATTGTGGTGAATTGGGAGTGTTATTTACCTGCACCAAAAGCAGCATTTAAACGGCTTAGTTGATCTGTAATGGCGTTTTCAGCAGGCGCTTTGTTATCTTTTGGGCCTTCGGTGATCATTTTATCAAGTTTCATAATTCGTGCATGAACGTGCATAGAGCGGGCAACCAAATCGTTTAAAGCTTTAGGCATCTGGTCCATGCCGCTCATGCCTTCGCAGGTGCCTACATCTGTTAGATTAATGCGCTTTTTTTCTTCTTCGGCAGATTCACCATCAAGCTCGCCGGCCGAAATAGCCCGTTGTAGCAATAACCAGGAAGCAAGCTGCATAAGGCGGGTGGTGAGACGCATGCTTTCTGAAGCATAAGCAATTGAGCCATGACGGTCGAGTTTGCGGGCATCTTCACGGCCCGGGCCATCAAGATAATTTGCAGTTTCTTCAACCAGCCCCATACCTTCTTCAAATACGTCGTTAAACTGGTCTGACTGGGTAAAACGGCTCAGAAAATCTACGGGTGCATTTGTTGTGTCATTTGGGGTCTTCATGTCTCTCACCTTTAAGTTTCGTGGCTGCATGATGGCCTGTCAGTGACGGACGGTCAATATGATGCAGCGAGTTATCTTAAATCTGTCCACTGCAAACATGATGCCAAAAAAAAGAGCCGCTAAAAGGGCGGCTCTTGAAGTCTAACAGGGAGGCGTCAAACAGAGTGACAGGAGCCACTCGTTTTCCTAAATCCAGATCAACTGGACTACAATTAGCAATTTAGCAAAACAGGCTTACCAAATAGTTAACAAACCTGGCTTTAGGTAAAATTTTATCTAATTCAAAAAGAGTTATTTGTTTTAGTGAGTTAAGTCAGTATGTTACACGTTTCGTTTTGACTCACTTCAGATTGAACACACCCTCGGCGGCTGATTTTGTTGACTTTTTATTAACGATTTCAGC
>JALWJW010000266.1 GCA_026996935.1 Hyphomicrobiales bacterium | reverse complement strand
CATCAACCGACAAAATATCCAACGCCGCAAAGTCTGCCCCGTATCTTGCTCGAGTCAATTCCGGTCGATTCGGGCTTGCCAGCAAACTGGCCTTTAAACGCTCAACACTGGAAAAGTTTAAATTTTTATTGCGCCATTGCAAAACCTTGACGGTATTAAAATCATGATCCTCCAACGCCGCAACCGCTTCAATGTCCAATTCACGCACCGCACCACTAACACCAAATGTTCCATCATTTTGATAACGACCAGCCCGCCCGGAAATCTGCCCCATCTCAGCCAAAGTCAGGGGGCGATGCGAAACTCCATCATATTTTCGCAACGCCGAAAATGCCACATGATCAATTTCCATATTAAGTCCCATGCCAATCGCATCAGTGGCCACCAGATAATCAACCTCACCGGATTGATAAAGTTCAACTTGCGCATTACGTGTACGCGGTGACAAATTTCCCATAATAACAGCGGCCCCACCCCTTTGCCTGCGTACAAGTTCTGCAATGGAATAGACCGCTTCAGATGAAAAGGCCACGATCGCTGACCGCGGGGGTAATTTAGAAATTTTTTTATATCCGGCATAGGTCAATTTGGAAAAGCGGGTTTTAGTCTCAAACCGAATATCCGGGACAAGGCTGGCTAAAATCGGGCGCACCGTATCGCTGCCCAAAAACATGGTTTTTACCGCACCACGCCAATGCAGCAACCGATCAGTAAAAACATGACCACGTTCTCGATCAGCGCATAATTGAATCTCATCAACGGCCAAAAAATCTGTTTTCACCTGATTTGGCATCGCCTCAACCGTACAAACCCAATATTTCGGATTTGCAGGGATAATTTTTTCTTCACCCGTAATAAGCGCCACCTGCTCACTACCGGCACGCACCACCACTTTTTCAAAAACTTCCCGTGCCAGCAAACGCAAAGGCAACCCGATCAGGCCTGACTTGGCCTTAAGCATCTGTTCAATCGCATAGTGGGTTTTGCCTGTATTGGTTGGCCCCAGTACAGCAACAGTTTCTGATCTAAAAGTGCGCATTTGGTTTAAATTCCAGACCACTTACAGCATATCGTCTTTGTATTATTCAACTGACATGCATTAAGCCATTATTATGACGCATATCCCTGTCCCAAAATCAGCAACCGCTTTGGAAAAACATACTTTAAACCTACCGTTCGTTTTCCAAATCCTGATCAGGGTTCCAACCACTTGATTTTGCCCGCTCAATCGCCGGGCCATATAGCGCAGCATGTTTTTGTTTTAATTCCGGTGGCAACAAAGATGGCAAGCTACCAAAAGGATCCCATGCCTTAATCACACTGTCATAAAGGTTATGAATTTGTCCCGGTGCCCAGTTTTTGCAAGATTCATCGTCTTTTATTAAACCAAAAACCTTGGCATCAAGGATAATTTTCGCAATAGGCGTTATCCCTTCACCTGTTGCCAAATCTTCATCCAGGCCAACATATAACCCACGGTCTGCCATTTACTTATTCCTCATACCAATTCACAAATTTGCAAACATGCAAAATTTACTGCAAACTACCACATCCCAGAGCGATAAGAAATAGCCCCATAAGAACAGGCAGTACAATTGATAGACCTAACCAAACGCCTCAATGACATGCCGATTATGGCACAACGAAAAACTACGCTTGATGCGAACGTGTTTAATAACTGGCGACTGCAAACACCCAAACTGGGAAACCGAATAGACATTGCCTTACAAGGGTTAAAAACCATGCATTTTATTTTAACGCCAAATTTTTGGGCCGTGGTTGATGCCGCAAACTATGATGCACCTGTTCTTGCCTGGATGGATTTCAGAATTGCCAATCGCAAAAATTTACATGAACCGATCACCTGCACGCTCAATTACTATCATTTTGCCGCCTCTGCAATTAGAGCCAGATCACTTTGTGCTGTAAACGAGTATTTTAGTAACAACAAAGAAAACACTCACACAGCCAAAATAATCCCGCTGAAACAACAACAGTAATCAGTTGCTTAGGGTCCTGACCCTAAACACAACACCCGCCATCAATCTCCATCATCTCACTCATAATCATATCAGTCTCATCAGGATAAGCCTTCTTAAAGGCATCCATATCCATGCATTCCTGGTGAATAGCTGAAATCATTTTCAGATCTGAAAATTCAGCTCCCCAGCGCTGCGCATTATACAATTGCGGCACCAAACAACAATCAGCCATGCTGGGTTGATCGCCATGACAAAACAGCCCAGTAGATGAATGATCTAAATAGGCTTCAAACGCTTCAAGCCCAGCGCGAATATATTTCTGCATCCAGTCAATACGATCCTGATTATCACCATCGACCATATCAACCACATCATTCACCACAGATAAATTACAAACTGGGTGAATCTCCATCGCAACAGCAAAAGACAGGGCACGAACCCTTGCCCGACCTTTTGCATCCTTTGGTAGCAATGCAACATCAGGAAATAAGTCTTCTAGATACTCAATAATCGCCAGAGATTGTGTAAATATTTCACCATCAATTTTAATTGCCGGCACAAGACCTTGAGGATGGAGATTCAGATAAACCTTGTTTTTATGTTCACCTTTTAATAAATCAACACCAACAATTGAATAATCCAACTGCTTCAAATTCAACGCAATACGAACCCGATAGCTTGCCGAAGAACGCCAATAATCAAATAAAGTGATTTCACTCATGCGCCTCATCACAACCAATAAGGCTGGTCAGTTCTCCAGCATTATTTTTAACTCGTTCCATCAACTTAACCAGCATCGTACGTTCTTGTTCACTTAAACCCACCAATAAGTCTTCCTCAACTTGCTTGACTAATGGCGCCAATACCGCAAAAGCTTCACTGCCCTTTTCGGTCAACCGCAAAACGGCTCTGCGTTTATCCTGACCATCAATATCACGGCGCAAAAAACCTTCACGCTGCAATCCCTTAATGGCTCGTGAAACATTGACCTTATCCATACTTGAACGCGCAACAATTTCGCTGGCAGACAAAGTTGTTGTCGGTCCAAGAACCGCCATCGTTCGCCATTCAGACGTGGTTAAACCATAGCGTTTTGAATAGACACTCGACACAGCATCACTAACCGCGCGATAATATACACGAACCAAATACGGGAAAAACTCACTAAGTTCAAAATTATCCATATTTTTTGAATTCAAAACATCTAACCTGTTTAAATGAGTTATTTCGGGTATTAGCAAAGGATAGTTTCATTTTTTATCAATATCAAGA
>JALWJW010000265.1:6507-13301 GCA_026996935.1 Hyphomicrobiales bacterium | reverse complement strand
GAGTGCGGCGGGACGGTTTCTTGAGGATTTGAAATCCAGTGAGAACCGTATTCCAGGCGGTGGCGAAGCTGTGGCGCTCAAGTGTATTTTGCATGGTTCTCTGGCCTTTACGGGCAAAGGCCATGCAACTGATCGTGCGGTGATTTTAGGTTTATCAGGGCTGTTGCCTGCAACGCTTGATCTGGATGAGGCTGATGCTATAGAGGCCGATGTTCGCGCCAACGGGTTTGTTAAACCTGATGGGTTTGAACCGTTGAAATTTAATCCTGAAACTGATTTGATTTTTGATTACGGCCCACCGCTTTCAGGCCATACCAATGGCATGGTTTTGCAAGGGTTTGATGCAGCGGGCAATATGTCGAATGAGCGGACATATTATTCAGTTGGTGGCGGGTTTGTTTTAACCTCAAAAGAGCTTGAAGATGAGTATTTGGCTCCTGATGCCCGTGAAAAGGTGATGAAAAAAGAAGGGTGTCCGTTTCCTTTTGCAACAGCGCGGCACATGCTTGAAATGGCAATAAAGTCAGGTAACTCGATTGCCGATTTAAAACGGACCAATGAAGAACATGAAATGCCGCGCCAGGAGCTTAATGAGAAGCTTGATGGCATCTGGCAGGCGATGCAAAGCTGTATAAACAGAGGTTTGTCGCGTGATGGTGTTTTGCCGGGTGGCTTAAAGGTTAGGCGACGCGCCAAGGCAATATATGAAACGCTGCAGGCGCAAAGTACGCAAAACGCCTCGCAACCGCATACGGTCAATGACTGGATTAGTGTGTATGCCATGGCGGTGAATGAGGAAAATGCGGCAGGTGGCAAAGTGGTGACATCACCGACCAATGGGGCCGCTGGCGTGGTGCCGGCAGTGATGCGGTATTATCGCGATCATTGTGTGGGTTCGAGCGATGAAAAATTGCGTGATTTTTTATTGGCGGCGGCCGCTGTTGGTGGGTTGATTAAACATAATGCCTCAATTTCGGGCGCGGAAGTGGGGTGCCAGGGCGAGGTTGGTTCGGCCTCGGCAATGGCGGCGGCTGGGTTTTGCGCGGTTATGGGTGGATCGCCCGCGCAGGTTGAAAATGCGGCAGAAATTGCTCTGGAGCATCACTTGGGTATGAGTTGTGACCCTGTGGGCGGGCTGGTGCAGGTGCCGTGCATTGAGCGCAATGCGCTTGGGGCGGTTAAAGCTGTATCGGCGGCCTCTTTAGCGCTGCATGGCGATGGCAATCATTATATGCCGCTTGATAACTGCATCGAAGCCATGCGCCAGACGGGCATTGATATGAACACAAAATACAAAGAAACCAGTACAGGTGGCCTGGCGGTTAATCTGCCTGAGTGTTGATGCGACCTAACGCGCAATCTTAAGATTTTGTTATCATATCAGCGCGCCATTGTGATGGGGGTTTTTTGGTTACGCGTAAAAACTCGCGATTAAAATTTGATTTGGTATTAAAACCGCTGGCGTAAATAATTTGGGTAATTTGCAAGTCGGTTTCTTGTAACATTTTACAGGCATGGGCGACCCGTAAGGTGTTAATGTATTGAGAAACATTTTGATTTGTCTGACTGTTTATGGCGCGTGAAACATCACGAGCGGGTAACTGTAAACGTTTAGCAATGCGATTCAGGTTAATGTCCGGATCTAAAAATAGTGGATTTTGCCTTAGTAATAAGGTCAACTTTTCAAAGACTTGCTGTTGATTGTTAAGAGTTTGATTCCGGTCGTTATCGCTGTTTTTCTTCCAAAACATGACAAAAGATAATATGATGGCAGCAGTAAAAATGCCAATGATGGAAGCCCAACTTGCAATGTAGCTGGTGTTGCTGCCTTGGTTGGTCCAATAATCATATGAGATGATTGCATCAGTAATACCTGAAAGAATAAGTAGGGCAAACACAAACCACAAAATCTGCAAGGTAAATCGGGCGTTGTTTAGTTTGACCCAACCAAGGGCATCGGTGCCACCAATCCCTATTTTCATTAATGCCAATGCATAGAATAAATTGTTTGCCGCCAGGAAAGTGTCGATCAAGTTGATTTGAAATTGCAAGATGATAAAGACGGCTATTATGGGGAAGCTGTGCAGAAAGACATGGGGTGAAAATCTTGGCTTGCGAAAACTCAAATAGGCAAGAGGTGGCAAAATGGCGGCAGTGATGGGTTGTATCTGTTTAAGCCAGTCTTGATTATAACCAAAACGAACGCCGATAAGAACTTCTTGAAAGGCAATGGCGATCATGAACCAGATAAACCATTGGTTGGGTTTGGTGTTGTTGCGCCATTCCATTGCTAAGGCCAACACAGCAAGGCCTGCAAATAGAAATGGCAAAGGAATCATAATCATAAGTAAGAGCCGAGCATTGATTTGTGTAAGTCAGTTGTTTTGCGATTATGTCCTTGAATGTGATTAAGGTCGACCTCAATCACGATTGAGGACGCAATAAATTATTGTTTGATTGACGGTTCGATTTTTATCAACTCATCGGAGGATACATTATGAACGTTTCAAAATCCATTTCGCTAGCTGTTTGTTTTGCGGCTTTGGTGTTTTCATTATCGTTGGTGCGATCTGAGGCACACGCGGCTGGCTATCAAACTTTGAGTTTAAAAGTTTCTCACCGTGATAGCCCGTTGTCGTTGCATATTTGGTATCCATCAAAGGATGACGGTGCTGATATTATGCTTGGGAAAAATGTTGTTTTTAAAGGCGTGCAGGTGAGGGCGGGAGCAACGCCAATAAAAACTCCTAAGACGAAATTTCCTTTGGTTGTTTTATCGCATGGTTCTGGTGGCAATGCCGTGAATATTGCTTGGATTGGGGCGGCCTTGGCTGATGCTGGTATGATTGTGGTGGCGACTAATCATCCTGGCTCTACATCAGGTGATTCAACACCCATGAGAACTTTGAAAATCTGGCAGCGTCCTGCAGATTTATCGGCGATAATTACCCGGTTTGAAAAGCAGCCACCATTTGGCTTGCGGCCTGATATGAAAAAAGTAGGAGCGGTCGGCTTTTCGCTTGGTGGTTATAGTGTGTTAGGGTTGGCTGGTGCGCAGGTTCGCAAGCAAAAGTATATTGATTATTGCGATGGTGAATTATCTAGATTGGACTGCGCATGGTTTGCAAAAGCCGGGGTTGATTTAAACATTATTGAAAAAAGCAAATTTGAAGCCATATTTGCGGATGTACGTTTAAAAACGGTGGTGGCTATTGACCCTGGATTAGCTCAAGCTTTTGATATATCGAGCTTGAAATCAATGAAGCTTCCAACATTGATCATCAATCTTGGTGCGAAAGGCCATGTGCCGCGCGCTATTGATGGAGAGAAAATTGCTTCATTGTTGCTGCGTGCCAAGCATATGAATATAAAAGGAGCATCGCATTTTAGCTTTTTGGCGCAATGCACTAAAATTGGTGAAAGTATTATAAAAAGCAAAGGCGAAGAACCGATTTGTAGTGAAGTGGGTACGCGAAAGCGCAGCGATATTCATCAGCAGTTGAAAGAAATTATTTCCGCATTTTTAATGAAACAGTTTAAATAAGAAGAAAGCAGTTTAATTTGAGGGATCAGGCAAAGCTATTTATTTGGGAAGGCGGGGCGTTGTTTTGGGGATGTCTGGCTGATACAGCACTTCACAAACACCATGCTGTGCAAGTGTGTGTTGGGATTGATGGGCCATTTAAGCTCATGCTTGATGGCCAGTGGGTGCAAACGCGCTATGCGGTTATTCCTGCAAATCATCCACATCAATTAGATGCGCGCGAAAACCTTATCGCTTTAGCATTGCTTGATACTGCTTCAATCATTGGACTGGGTTTAGATGCGATTTTAACGTGTGATGATCTAAGACAATTGTCGCAAAATTTGCATTTGCCCGCTGGCATTGAAAGTGCGCGAGATATGACAATGGGGTTTGCGCGATTTGTCGACGGTCATTTTCAGACTGACAATTGTGATAGCCATGATGCTGTGGCAGATGAAAAACCTTTGGATGCGCGGATTGAAAAGGTTTTAAGGCGATTGGAGCGTATTGGAGATGAACAGGTTTTAGCAAGTGATTTAGCAAAAACGGTCGGCCTGTCTCAAGGTCGCTTTTTGCATTTGTTCTCACAAAGAGTTGGGTTGCCGTTTCGGCGTTATGTTCTATGGCGACGTATCATCACTGCGATTGAAGAAGTGAGTGCTGGTGGTGACTTAACCTGCGCGGCGCATGCAGGTGGCTTTGCTGATTCAGCGCATTTTAGCCGAACGTTTCGTGAGACGTTCGGGCTTTCGCCATCGAAAATTTTTAAAAACAGTCAGTTCATTCAAGTCATTACTTAAGATTTTGCATATTTTAGTGGGTAACGCGTTGAATTGAATCCATTTAGACGCGACGCGCACTTGCGTCAACTTTTAGGAGATTGATCGAATGAACACCAGAGAATTGCTACAGCCAACTGCCATGCTTGATTATAAGCACCCGCAAATCGTCAAACTTATCGAGGATAATTTATGGGCTTCTATGCCAATGTATGACGGTATTGGTGCTGTTTATGATTTTGTCCGCAATGACATTAAGTTTGGTTATAACAAATCTGATAACCTTGCGGCCAGTGAAGTTTTGAGCGACGGTTACGGGCAGTGCAATACCAAAGCTGTTTTGCTGATGGCGTTGTTACGGGCCATTGGTGTACCTACTCGTTTGCACGGGTTTACGATTACCAAAAATTTGCAACGCGGGGTGGTGCCTGAATTGGTTTATCCAATCACGCCCAAAAATATCGTGCATTCCTGGGTTGAAATATTTTTTGATAGTGAATGGATAAACCTTGAAGGGTTCATTTTGGATGATGTGTATTTAGAGCAAATAAAACGCGCTTTTGGTGATGGTGATACTGGCTATTGCGGCTATGGCGTGGGTACGCAGAACTTACAAAACCCGCAAGTTGAGTGGTCGGGAAAAGATACTTATATTCAAAATACCGCCATCAATCAGGACTTTGGCATTTTTAATACACCCGATGAGTTCTATAAAACTCATGGTCAGGACTTTTCCGCTTTGAAGCGTTTTCTTTATGAAAATATAATCCGTCACTGGATGAACGCGAGGGTGCGGAAAATACGCCGTGGTGGACGGGTTTCGCCTTTGCCGGTTTAAAGCATTGTTGTGATGTTTTATCTGGAAAAGCTTTGGATTTTGCCGTCTTTGTTTATTTGTCAGCTCCGCCTTCAATTTTCAGTTTATAACTGGCATGGCAGCCAGTGCAATTGAGTAGGAGTTGGCCAAGGCGGGCGGTGACTTGTTTACTGGACTTTGCGGTTTTGGCAAGGTCGGCCAGTTTGTCAAATTCGGTGTGAGTGTCGATACCTAATTGTTTGAACTCGAGTGGCAATTTAGCCATGAGCGGGGCAGGTACGCCGCCTAGTGATGCTTTGCCGGATTTTGTGGCTTCTTCAATAACGGTTTTGAGATCATCATTGCCAAGGGCCTGGTTGATTGATTGAACGGTTTCAAGAAATCCACGCATTTCGGTTAAAACGAAATCTCTTTCTCCTGCTGAAAGTAAGATGGCGGTGCGTCCGTCATCTGATTTTTCAACGCTGCCCTGAATGATGAACATATAGGCCATGGTGATGACGGCGGCGAGAAGGAGGGCATTGATCGCCCATGCTAGTTTTAGCGATTTCATTATTCTAATCTCCAAGGGGTTAAATCAGATTCAGTGAATCGATTATATAAGCTGTTGTAAACAAAATCCCTGTTTGAATCAACTTGGCAACCATTTGTTAATAAGATTTGGTCCAAAGTCTTTAGTAATTATTAACTACGTTGATTTGGTGTGCCCGTGCGCGCTGTTTTGGCGAAATTATTGAGATTTTTTAACAGCTTATGACCGTTTTGAGCCAACATAACAGCCAAGCACCCCACAAACCCGTGCTTTTAGACAAAGTGCTTGATGCCTTGGCACCGCGCGATGGGGCGGTTTATGTGGATGGTACTTTTGGGGCTGGTGGTTATACAAAAGCGATTTTAGAGGCTGCAGATTGTAAGGTAATTGCCATTGATCGTGACCCTAATGCCATTGCCGACGGGGCTGATCTGGTGGCCCAATATGACGGGCGGTTGACTTTGCTGGCCGGTCAGTTTTCGCAAATGGATGATTTGTTGGCGCAAATTGAGGTTGATCGTGTGGATGGGGTGACGCTGGATATTGGTGTTTCGTCAATGCAATTGGATCAGGCCGAGCGCGGTTTTTCATTTATGCGTGATGGGCCACTTGATATGCGTATGAGCCAGTCTGGCTTGAGTGCGGCAGATGTGGTCAATACTTTTGCGATCAATGATCTTAAGCGTATTTTTAAAATTTATGGTGAAGAGAAAAAGGCCTTTAGTATTGCTGGTGCAATTGGACGGGCGCGCGATATTGAACCGTTTACGACAACGGCCCAGCTTTCGAAACTGATTGAAAAAGTGGTTGGGGTGAAACCAGGTCCGCGTAAAACCATTCACCCGGCAACGCGTACATTTCAGGCTTTGCGTATTTTTGTTAATGGCGAACTTGATGAATTGGTGCGTGGACTAAGTGCGGCTGAAAAAATATTAGCCCCGCAAGGACGTTTGGCTGTGGTGTCTTTTCATTCGCTTGAAGATCGTATTTTAAAACGGTTTTTAAAGCGTCGTTCGGGTGGGCAGGGCAATCCGTCTCGTCATGCACCGATTGCTGTTTATGTGAAACCTCCCAGCTTTAAAGAGCTTAAACGCGGTGGTCTGGTTGCCGATGAACACGAAATTGAACAAAATCCACGGG
>JALWJW010000265.1:0-6497 GCA_026996935.1 Hyphomicrobiales bacterium | reverse complement strand
ATTGCATGCAGCCGTGCGCCTTGATGCACCCATGTGGGAACTTGATAAAAAAGAGCTCGCTCAGGGCGAGATTGAAGGTATTTAATGCTTAAGTTTGTAAATTCACTATTGGTTTTAAGTTTGCTGGTTGCCGCGTTTATTGTGTATTCGCTGGAATATTCAATCAAGCAGGATGAGCGCCTGATTGCAAAAGCCAAACGTGATGCGCGTGAAACCCGTGAGACGATTAAACTGCTTGATGCTGAATGGAGTATGTTGACCCGGCCTGATCGTTTGCAGCGCCTTGCCAAGCAATATTTAAAACTTGAACCTGTTCGCGCTGATCAATTTGTCAAACCCGAAGCGCTTGCCAGTGTGCTGCCACCGCGCCCTGCACCAGATCCGACTGCGATTAAAGGCGACCCGATTGCTAAAATGCTGGAGGGGTTAAATCAATGACCATTCAAAAGAGTAATAAGGCCCATTGGTCTAAAGGACGTTTGAAAGGTCAAAACCGATTGCGTCTTGTGGTGCTCGGTTTTTCATTGTGTTTTGCTGTGATTTCAGCCCGTTTGGTTGAATTGTCGTTGGTGCGAGGCTTTATGGATGGGCAGAAGGGGCGCGTAACCCAGCAGGCCCGTTTGCCGCGTCCGGATATTGTTGATCGCAATGGTATGCTTTTGGCAACGGACCTTAAAGTGCAATCAATGTTTGCCAATCCGCGCAAGATTATTGATGTTGATGAGGCGGTGGAGTTGATTACCGCCGTATTGCCGCGCCTTGATAGCGCTAAATTACGTAAAAAACTGAGCAATAAAAAGCGGGCATTTGTATGGATAAAACGGGAAATTTCACCGACCTTGAAATCTGAATTGTATGACCTTGGGATACCTGGTGTTGGTTTTCGTAAAGAGACATTGCGGGTTTATCCCAATGGCAAACTGGCAGCCCATGTACTGGGTTATGTTGATGTGGATTCCAGAGGTATTGCCGGGATTGAAAAATACCTTGATGATCAAGGTGCTATTTATACCGCATCTCTTGCTAATCCGATAAAAAACACCACGTTTTCGGCTTATTTATCCATTGATGGGCGGGTGCAGCACGCCATGGCCGATGAATTGGCCAAAGCGGTTGAATATTTTAAAGCAAAAGCGGCGGCCGGTGTGGTGATGAATGCCAATACAGGGGAAATCGTGGCCATGGTTTCTTTGCCTGATTACAACCCTAATGATCCTTTGTCAGCCCAAAATGCCAAATCTATTAACCGTCTGACAACGGGCGTTTATGAATTGGGTTCGGTGATTAAACCTGTGACCTTTGCCATGGCGCTTGATAGTGGTGCAATGACTATGGATAGCACGTTTGATGCGCGCCAACCCCTTGCTGTTGGCAAAGCGCGAATCCATGATTTTCACGCGCAAAAACGAGTTCTTACAGTGCCGGAGGTGTTTACTTATTCCTCAAATATTGGCACGGCACGCATGGCGCTGGCTGTTGGAATAGAAGAGCATAAAGCATTTTTGCGAAAAGCTGGTTTCTTTTCCAAGCTGCGGGCGGAGCTGCCCGAAGCTGCGCGACCTATTATTCCGAAAAGATGGGGGAAATTGACAACAGTAACTGCTGCTTTTGGTCATGGTTTTGCCATACAACCGCTACAGGGTATTTCTGTGACGGCGGCATTGGTAAATGGGGGTAAGCTTATTCCACCGACATTTTTAAAACGCGGACGAGAAGCGTCACTGGGTTTGGCAACGCAGTTTATTAAACCTGAAACGAGCAAAGATATTCGATATTTATTTCGCTTGAATGCTGTTAAAGGCACGGCGCGTAAAGCTGATAAACTTGCCGCAGGTTATCGAATTGGCGGTAAGACAGGGACAGCGGAAAAGGTTATCAAAGGGCGTTACATTGAGGATAAAAGGTTGAACTCTTTTGTTGGTGCGTTTCCGATGGAAGATCCAAAGTATGTGATTTTAGTCATGCTTGATGAACCTCAACCACTAAAAGAAACATTTGGCTATGCAACTTCAGGGTGGAATGCGGTGCCAACGGCGGGCAAGGTTATTGCCCGTATTGCTCCTTTGCTTGGTGTTATGCCGCAATTATCGCAAGCTGAAAAAGTCAGTGCGGAAAAAAAGAAAAAGCAGGTGAATTGATGGAGAAAACACTTGTTGATATCTGGCCTGAGATTGGGCAAAAATTTGCTGATATTGAAGTGCGTGGATTAAGTGCTGACAGTCGTGAAATCGAAAAAGGTTTTGTTTTTGCGGCCTTGCCCGGCACGATTGTGGATGGGGCAAAATTTATTGATAAGGCGGTTGCAAACGGCGCTGTTGCGGTGGTTGTAAAGTCCGGTGTTAAAGCCAATGTCGGTGATGATATTGCTGTAATTGAATCAGATGAACCGCGCCGGACATTGGCGCTCATGGCGGCGGGTTTTTATAAAGGCCAGCCTGATTGTGTGGCCGCTGTTACGGGAACAAATGGCAAAAGCTCTATTGTTGCCTTTGTGCGTCAGATCTGGCAGACAATGGGGTTGCGGGCGGCAAGCCTTGGGACGGTGGGTATTGATTATCCTGGTGGTTTTGAAAAACTTGAACACACCACGCCTGATCCTGTTTCAATGCAGAAATCACTGGAAAAATTATCAAAGAACAGCGTGACGCATCTGGCGCTTGAAGCTTCAAGCCACGGGCTGGAACAACATCGTTTGGATGGTATTAAGATTTGCGTTGGCGGATTCACCAATTTTTCGCAGGATCATCTTGATTATCATAAAACTTTTGAAAGCTATTTTGCCGCTAAAATGAGGTTGTTCGATGAGTTGCTTTCTGGCGGCGGGGCGGCGGTTATTAATGCTGATAGTGATAAAGCCAGTGAGGTAATTGCCCATGCCAAAGCGCGCAGGGTTAGGGTTTTTACCGTTGGTAAATCGGGTAAGCACTTAAAACTGGTTTCGCAAAAAGCTCTAGGTTTGGGCCAGCTTCTAAAAGTTAAAGGGGCAGAGGCAACCTATAATGTGTTTTTGCCTTTGGTTGGTGCGTTTCAGGCCGAAAATGCGCTTGTAGCAGCAGGACTAGTCATTGCTTCTGGGGGGTCAGAACCTATTGCGATGAAATCATTAGAAAATTTGCGCGGGGCTAAAGGGCGGCTCGAACTTGTTGACCGCAGTAAAAACGGTGCGGCCATTTTTGTGGATTTTGCCCACACGCCAGATGCACTTAAACTCTCTATTCAAGCTTTGCGGCCTTTTGCCGATGGTAAATTGGTTGTGGTGTTTGGCTGTGGTGGTGATCGTGATAAGGGCAAGCGGCCTATAATGGGGCGGGTGGCTGCAGAATTGGCTGATGTGGTTTATGTGACAGATGATAATCCGCGCGGTGAAGATGCCAGCGAAATTCGCCGTCAGACTTTAGTGGGTTGCCCTGATGCCATTGAAATTGGTGATCGCGGAAAAGCGATTAAAACAGCAATTGAAGGCCTTAAGGAAGGTGATGTTTTGCTGATTGCTGGCAAGGGCCATGAGGAGGGGCAGATTGTTGGCGATAAAGTTATTCCCTTTAGCGATCATAAGGCGGTTTTTGCTGTTACACGTAGGGGAACGGCATGAGCAGGCAGGATTTATGGACTATTGATGAGTTGATTGAGGCAACTGGCGGCAAGCTGATTGGTGATGTCACTCAAAACTTAAACGGTGTGGAAATTGATAGCCGCGCGGTTTCAAATGGTGATATTTTTATTGCCATTAAGGGTGATGTTCAAGACGGTCATAAATATGTTGCCAGTGCGCTCAAGGCTGGTGCCGGTCTTGCTGTGGTTGCTACATATGATGATGAGATGAGCCTGTGCGGGGCATTGCTGGTTGTGGCAGATACGCTTGATGCAATGGAGAAAATGGGCCTTGCTTCACGGGCGCGCTCAACGGCAAAAATTATTGCTGTTACCGGTAGTGTGGGCAAAACTACCACTAAGGATGCATTAGGTGTGGCGCTTAATGCAACGGGAACGGGCAGGGGCAAGACTCATACGTCTCTGGCCTCGTTTAATAACCATTGGGGGGTGCCGCTCACCTTGGCGCGGATGCCGCGTGATACCGCTTATGGTGTGTTTGAAGTGGGCATGAATCATGCGGGCGAGATTTCAACTCTGGTGGCAATGGTGCGGCCTCATATTGCGATAATTACCGCCGTTGCTGAAAGTCATTTAGGCCACTTTGCCTCTGTTGAGGCGATTGCGGATGCCAAAGCTGAGATTTTTGAAGGGATTGAGGCTGGCGGTTCAGCTATTATCAATCGCGATAGTGTGTTTTTTGGTCGCTTGAAACAAAAGGCTAATGATTTGGGCGTTTTAAATGTGGTTGGATTTGGCCATCATGAAGAGGCTGAAATTCATCTTAAAAAATCTGTTTTGCATAATACCTGTTCGTGCGTTAGTGCCAATGTGTTGGGTGATGATGTGACGTTTAAACTGGGCGCACCTGGCGAGCATGTGGTGATGAACACGTTGGCGGTGCTTGGTGCAGTTAAACTGGCAGGGGCTGACTTGGCCCTGGCGGCCTTGTCTCTTGGCCAATTGGAGCCACCAAAAGGTCGCGGTGTGCGGCTTCGGCTTCAAACGCCTGATGGTTCATTTCTGGTGATTGATGAAAGCTATAATGCAAACCCTGTATCTATGCGTGCTGCGCTTGCGCTGCTTAAACGGGCTGAACCAAAAGGGGCGGGGCGGCGTGTTGCGGTTGTGGGTGATATGCTTGAACTGGGTGAAAATTCGGCTGATTTACATAAAGGTTTGAGCCAGGCGATTGAAGAAGCAGGTGTTGATAGCGTATATGCCTGCGGACCATTTATGAAGCTGATGTTTGATTCGTTACCAATCAACCGCCGCGCGGCATGGTTTGAAACTTCAGAACAATTGGAAAGTCGGCTGCTTGATGAGGTGAGATCGGGCGATGTGATGATGATTAAGGGATCGCTTGGAAGTAAAATGGGGCCGCTTGTGACGGCTCTGCAAAACAAATTTAAAAGGACTGATAAGGCGCGCGCCTGATTAGCCTTAAGGGGAATATTTTATGCTGTATTACTTGTCGGTTGCATTCGAACCTGATTTTGCAATTTTGAATGTGCTTCGCTATACGACCTTTCGCACAGGTGGGGCGATTATGACAGCGTTGTTGTTTGTGTTTTTATTTGGACCGGCGCTGATTTCAAAACTGCGCCTTAAACAAGGGCGCGGGCAACCTATTCGAGAAGATGGGCCAGCCCGGCATGTGCTGGAAAAACAAGGCACACCGACAATGGGCGGCCTGATGATTTTATCGGGTATTTTGTTTTCAACTTTGCTTTGGGCTGACTTGAGTAATTTGTATATCTGGGCCGTTTTGTTTGTCGCCTTAGGTTTTGGGGCTATTGGATTTTATGATGACTATTTAAAAGTTACACGGGCCAGCGCCGGAGGCTTTTCCTGTGAAGCGCGGTTGTTTTTAGAGTTTTTAATTGCCGGTATTGGTGTTTTTGTCATTATGCGTATTGGCAAGCCCGAACTTTCCAGCGCCCTGGCGTTTCCGTTCTTTAAAGATGCGTTATGGCAAATGGGATTGTTCTTTATTGCCTTTGGTGCATTTGTTGTTGTTGGGGCTGGCAACTCGGTCAATATGACAGATGGTTTAGATGGGTTGGCCATTGTGCCGGTAATGATTGCCGCGGCCAGTTTTGGCTTGATAGTTTATCTTGTTGGCCATGCCCGTTTTGCTGATTACTTACAATTACATTATGTGGCCGGAACGGGTGAACTGGCGATTATTGCTGGTGCGGTGCTTGGTTCTGGTTTGGGCTTTTTATGGTTTAATGCTCCGCCTGCCATGATTTTTATGGGTGACACTGGTTCGCTTTCATTGGGCGGCATTTTGGGCATGTTGGCGGTTGCGGCAAAGCATGAAATTGTTTTGGCGATTATTGGTGGTTTGTTCGTTCTTGAAACGGTTTCTGTCATTGTGCAGGTGGTTTCGTTCAAGCTAACGGGCAAACGGGTTTTTGCCATGGCGCCGCTTCATCATCATTTTGAAGAAAAGGGCTGGTCTGAACCAACGGTTGTTATTCGGTTTTGGATTATTTCGGTTGTATTGGCGATTATCGGTCTTGCGACATTAAAGCTACGCTAAAGCGTTGGTTGAGGGAATTTGAGTTAAATTATGATTGCAGCAACAACATTTAATAATAAGAAAGTCGCCGTGTTTGGTCTTGGCCGCACGGGGCTTGCTGTTATTGAGGCATTGCAAAAAGGCGGGGCTGAAGTCTGGGCTTTTGATGATAATGCAGCGGCGTGCGAAAAAGCGCGCGCTGACGGCTTGCCGATTGTTGATTTGCATGAGGCTGACTGGTCTGAACTTGACTCATATGTGCTCTCGCCCGGCGTGCCGCTGACGCACCCTAAGCCGCATTGGAGTGTGGAAAAGGCCAACGGGGCGGGCGTTGAAATTATTGGTGATACAGAAGTTTTTGTTCGTGAGGTTGCTGAAA
>JALWJW010000264.1 GCA_026996935.1 Hyphomicrobiales bacterium | reverse complement strand
TACGGAAACCATCTGAACCCGGGTAAGCCTTTGATAAAGCCAAACCATCAGTAAAAGCTTTATCTGGTTGGTGACAGGTTGCACAGCTTATGCTTGCATCTCCTGATAAGCGAACATCGAAAAACAATCGTTTTCCCAGTTCTGCTTTCTTTGCATCTACCTTAATCATTTTAACAGGACCGTGGTCATTTTCACCAGCAATAACAGCACCGTTCAGTGCGGTTGTGCCGATCAGCCCTGCAAACAACGCCGTTGTGACGCGTTTTCTGTAACTGATTGCTTTCATGAGTTACCTCTCCTTCTTTGATACTGCTAACGCGGACTCGTTAGTGAGTATGGAAAGATAATCAGCCTCCTGCGACATATGGTCATTGACGACCATCATCGAGAAGAACAATTATTGCAAAAATGTAATGTTTTTGAGTTTATCGGAAATAAAAACGCCCCCTAAGGAGCGCTTTTAGTCGTCATTGCGATTGTAAGGGTTACTTGTATTTTTTCCGTTGGCTACGGGCCAGCCCTAAGAATATCAACCCTGCTAACAAACCAGAGCCAATGGGAATACCGTACAGGGATATTTTGTCTTCGGGGGCTTTCAGTTTTACCCAGTACCAGGTTGTAAAACTGTGACGACTGCCCTTTTCACCTGCAACACCGTCCCAATTAGCAAATGCAACGGGAATGTATTTTCCCTGCTCAAATTGTAAGTCTTGAACATCATCAGTTTTAAGCGGGCGTTTAAACACCACGCTCCAACGTCCATCTTTCCATTGGCCGTTTGCTGTCAGTGTCGTTTGATTTTTTCTGGGTTTTGGTGCGGTGTTGGGGCCTTTTGCATCCAATATCATTGTGGTTGAATCAACTTTAGGCTTTTCACTTGGTGCGGCCCAATACCACATATTTACAGGATGTTTTTTATCACCGTGACGGAACCAGGGTTTTTCACTGGTTTTTGGAATATCACGGGGGAACTGAATAGCAATTGCATCACGTGTTGGTGCAATATCCTTTTGACGATAAGCCAATTCCAGCTTTGAACCAGGTACAGAATAGGTCCGATCATCCACTTCAACTTTCATGGCGATGTCTTTTTCATTAAAAATGGCACGGACAGTCACTGTGTCATTAAGGGAAACAAACAACCGAGGTTCTTTAATAATGTTGGGAGACATTGCAAACGTCATTGCAGGGGCTTTTGCCCAAATCGGATCATTGGGATCTGTTGGGAGGTCTCCTGTTATATCCAAACCTTTGATGACAGTATCACCTTTGGCCAATTGCGTTGTGGTATCACGCAGGCTCATCACGTAATTGGCGACGTTCCAACGGTCTTCCACCGACATTGTTGTTGAGTGTTCAGGCATTGGGGTGCCGCGAATGCCTGTTGAAATCCGCTGAAATACATCCTTTGCGTCGCTGGTATAGCGCCATGTTTCAGGCCGCGTCAGATTGCGTGGCCAGATGCGATCGTTCCAGTCATCTTTTAGTTTTTTGCCTGACGTGATGTTTCCAAGGCCTTTTTCACCATGACACTGCACACAGGCTTTAACAAACAGTTCGCGACCCTTTTTAAGAGAGTCCGGTGAAGACTTAATCGGGGTTCCTAAATCAATCTTTTGATGTTCAATATCTTCTTCATCCCATTCACCAAATTTTTTGATCTTCAAGATCAAGCCATCAACTTCAGCAGGCTTGAGTATGGACTTCCAGGCGGGCATTGCAGTACCGGGTAAACCTTGCATGATGGTTTTTCTTAAATCATCATCGGTTGGAAATTCGTCATCGGCATGGGTGGTTTTGTACTTGAAGGTGCCAAGAGTAAAGTCACGAGGTTTTGGATACATAAACTCTGTGGCAGGCCCTACCCCATCACCTTCTTGGCCATGGCATTGTGAGCAGCGTTTTGTATAAATAGCATCGATGGCTTTTTCATCTAATTTAGCACTTTTCGATTTCAGCTTTTGCTCTTGTTGTTTTTGCTTGTCATCCTTTTTCTCCAACTCCCATGTACGTGGTACGTGGCCTGTGTAGTCATATAAGAACGTAATGATATTCCACACATCATTCTCTTTAAGCATTTCATGCCAAACTGGCATGGCTGATGCCCATGGCGTGCCTTCACGGGGCAGACCCGGGCCCCCAGTAGTTATTCGCCAGAACAAAAATGCTTCCTGCAATTGGGCAATGGTGCCAACATCCTGAAAGTTTATCGGGCGCGGATTAAAGGCCTGAGCAAAGGGGCCAGCGCCATCAAGTAAATCACCATGACAGAAAACACAGTTTTTATAATAAAGTTCACTACCTGCTTTGACAGCCTTTTCGTACCCTACAGTTCCTTTGGGGTTTGCATCACGAACCGGATTTGTCAGTTTAAGCAAATTATAGGTTTTGCCGTATACTTTGAGCGATGAAGGTGGCGCTGGATGAACCGTGCGCAATTCAACCGGAGACTTCGTACTTGGTTTAATCTGATTATATACAAGCATGCCAACACCACCAACAACAACCAATAAAGTTGCAAAGCGTGGAATGGCCATTACTGGATTGCCTAGTAAAGATTTAATCGGCTGGCCAAAGCGTTTTGCCGTCGAATCATTAAAAGTGGCCACCAATAAAATAGCAATAGCAACAATCGTCATATCCTGGATCAATAACGAGCGCGGTAATGGCGGAGAAATAACCCGGGTAAACAGGATAAAAACACCGACAAATGTCAATACAGATAAAAACAGCGGATGTGATAAAAAACGTCTCATGTTCACTCCGGTAATTTCTTTAAATATTCAACAATGAGCTTGAGCTCGCTGTAGAGCATTTGCTCTGCAAAATCGTCAGGCATGGTGTCTGCTTCATAACCTTTGGCAATAAATGCATTAGGTTTGACAATTGCCTCTTCAATTTTAGCCTCAGACATTTTTTTTCCGATGCCATTGAGCTTAGGGCCTAAATCAGCGCCAGAGCCTTCAAGGTCATGGCAGGCTGCGCAACCAAACTTTTTAATTGCCGCTGCCCCTGTTGTTGCTGGTTCATTTTCGTCTTCGCTATCACTGGCTTTGGCAATTGGGGCTTCATCGGCACTGGGCAATGGCACAGTTGGGGTAAATCCTGCTTTGTCCTGCAAAAAGGCCGTAATAGCATTCATTTCAACGGCTGATAATTCAACCGGGGCCACGTCAACTTTAGGCATTGGGCTGACCGTGTCATTGGTGCCCTTTTTCCCAAACCCTGGCACAACATATTTAGATGGTTCTACCAGGGAC
>JALWJW010000263.1 GCA_026996935.1 Hyphomicrobiales bacterium | reverse complement strand
GTGTGGCGCGAAGGTCTGGCTCGTGTCGCCCGCCCTTGCCAACACCAACAAGGGCATTGGGTTCTTCTGACCCCATGGTGATGAGGCCGCGCGGGCGGTGGTATTTAAAGCTGCGGCCAAGCACGCGGCGGCCATTGGCCATGATGGCACTGGCAAGTGTGTCGCCCGCAAAGCCCGTCATGGCTTTGCCATCAAAGGTAAACTTTAGCGGTTTGCTGCGATCAATAACGCGGCCAGCACCGCTGTCTTGAGGAAGGCGATAAGGGTTTCCAGTCATTTTCCGTCCAACTTATCTTTAAAAAATTGCGCCCAACTGCCCGTGGCTTGTTTCATCAGCGCAACTGGCGGTAATTCTGTAATGCCGTAATAGCCATGAAAATCATTGGTCACGGTATCGCGCGCGGCATGAAACCATTTTCCACACCCACGATCACAGCGCCAGCGTTCAAAGTGTAAACCCTTTGGGTTGCGGCGCATAAACAAATAATCGCGTTGTTCATTGTCTGAAATGTTTTCAGGGTCGCTGCTGGCAGGGCGCGTAATGTGGGCTTCACCGCCATAGTGAAAATCGCCTTCCTCACCAACAACACCGCAAACGGGACATTTAATCTCAAGCATTTTTAAAACCCTATTTAATGCGCAACGCCAGAGGCAACGCTTTCATCAATGAACTCACCACGCGAAAATCTGTCTAGCCCAAATGGTTGTGCAATCGGGTGAGGGCGGTCATTGGCCACCGTGTCAGCAAACACAAAACCAGATCCCGGGATAGATTTAAACCCACCTGTTCCCCAGCCCGCATTGACATAAAGCCCCTTTACATCAGTCAGGGAAATAATCGGTGATCGATCCCCCGTCATATCGACAATGCCGCCCCATTGGCGCATCATTTTTAAACGCGAGATGATTGGAAAGGTTTCAACCAAAGCTGTTGCGGTGTGTTCAAGAGCAGAAAAACTACCACGCTGGGCATAGTTATTATAAGGATCAGCACCGCCACCAATAACCAGTTCGCCTTTGTCTGATTGGCTCATATAGCCATGTACAGTATTGGCCATAACCACCACATTGATGATGGGCTTGATCGGTTCTGAAACCATAGCCTGTAAGCACACACTTTCAATCGGCATCCGCAGGCCCGCCATTTCCATAATGGTTGAGGTGTGACCGGCTGTAACAACGGCAACCTTTTTGGATTTGATCGTGCCTTTGCTGGTTTCAACGCCAACCACCTGATCGCCATCGCGCAAAATATCGGTTACTTCACAATTCTGGATGATATCAACGCCCATCTGGTCGGCCCCGCGCGCATAGCCCCACGCCACCCCATCATGGCGGGCCGTTCCCCCGCTTGCCTGATAATATGCCCCTAAAATGGGGAAACGAGCACTGTCACTGTCATTGATGATCGGGACCAGTTGCTTAACCCGTGCTCGATCAATCATTTCACATTCCAGCCCGGCAATGCGGTTAGCATGAGCGGTGCGCTGAAACCCGCGTAATTCATGCTGTGTTTGGCACAACATCAACAATCCGCGCGGTGAAAACATGATGTTGTAGTTAAATTCCTGCGATAAATCCGCATATAATTTATGAGCTAAATCATAAATGGCAATTGAAGCATCTTGCAGATAATTAGAGCGAATAATGGTGGTATTGCGCCCCGTATTACCGCCGCCAAGCCAGCCCTTTTCAATAACGGCAATATTGGTCATGCCGTGCTCTTTGGCCATATAATAAGCTGTAGCCAGCCCATGACCACCAGCGCCAATAACAATTGCGTCATATTCAGGCTTGGGGTCTGGCGATCGCCAGGCCTTTTCCCAGTCTTTGTGGTAGTTTAACGCCTGCCGCGCCAAAGAGAAAATTGAATACTTCATTTGGACCTGAATTTTTTGTAATCAAAAATTGCTGTTAACTTGTGTTAGAAACCTAGCATCGCAGGTTAAATTGCGCTACCTGATAACGACAACACGTGTGAAAAGTGCGACACCACTACTAGGTAATGACGCATTGTTTTTGCTTTAAGATAGAACAATTAATGGCCCTCTTTTGAGTTAGTATATGATGACCTTGTGGATAGTATTCGGTGTTTTAACGATTGTAACCCTTCTGGCGGTTTTGCGCCCTTTTTGGTGGAGCAGCAAAGCTGCAACAGACGATTTGACCGGGTTTGATGTCGAGGTGTATCGCGATCAGCTCAATGAGCTGGAGCGCGATGGTGAGCGCGGGTTAATCAATGATGCCGAAAAAGCAGCGGCCCATAATGAAATTTCAAGACGCCTTTTGGCAGCAACAGCCAAAGCAGAAAAAGCAGCTAACGAAAGCCAGATCAGCAAAAAAACCAGCAATGCCATTGCTGGTCTCACAGCTATTGGTGTTTTGGGGTTGTCCGGATATATTTATAGCCAGATGGGCCAGCCAAATTTGCCTGATGTACCTCAACAGCAACGTATTGAAAATGCGGCAAAAAACCAGGATATGCCCGCACTTATTTTGAAAGTGCAACAGTTTTTACAGAAAAACCCCAATGATATTCGTGGTTGGAAAGTCCTTGCTCCAGCGTTGAAACGTATGAAAAAGTATGATGAAGCAGCCAAGGCTTATGCGCGCATTATGCAGTTGGAAAAACCAACACCAACGCTTTTGACCGATTATGCTGAAAGTCTGTTATTGGGCAATAAGGGTGAATTGACTGAACGGGTGAAAGTTGCATTGCAAACGGCAATGAAAATGGATCCCAAATTCACCAAAGCCGGGTTTTACTGGGCAGCAGCGTTGCAGCAAGATGGCCAATATGATGAGTCGTTAAAGGTTTGGCGCCAATTAATGACCGATAACCCTAAAGATATAAAACTTCAAATGTTTGCCCAGCGCCAAATTGCGGCGATTAAAAACCAAAAAGGCAAAATGCCAGCTCTTGATAAGGATCAACGTCAGGCTGCAGCAAACATGACAGCAAAAGATCGTCAGGAGATGATCAGATCAATGGTTGATCGCTTGGCTGGCAAGTTAAAAGAAAATGGAAAAGATTTAGATGGCTGGCTGCGTC
The DNA here is from genome assembly GCA_026996935.1 of Hyphomicrobiales bacterium. Classification (GTDB taxonomy): domain Bacteria; phylum Pseudomonadota; class Alphaproteobacteria; order Rhizobiales; family Aestuariivirgaceae; genus JALWJW01. The sequence continues at coordinate 223 of JALWJW010000263.1, read as the reverse complement.
TGATACGCGCTCGTATGGTTTTAGGCGATAAAAAAGCGGCTCTTGGAGCACTGGAACAAGCCAGGTCTAATTTTACCGATGATCAGGCAGCGCTGGCAAAACTAAAAGAAGTTCAAGAGCAACTGAATAAAGCGAAATAAGAGTATTTATCATGGCTATGACACGTAAAAAACAACGAATGACAATGATCCTGGCAGGCCTTGGTGTCCTGGGGATTGCAGTT
>JALWJW010000262.1 GCA_026996935.1 Hyphomicrobiales bacterium | reverse complement strand
CTTATCATTAGAAAAAGATACCACCATGGACGCGATTGACAGGAAAATACTTGCAGCCCTACAAGAAGATTCAACCATTGCCTTAAACGATCTGGCAGACAAAGTTCACCTGTCAAAAACCCCCTGTTGGCGGCGCATACAAAAGCTGGAAAAAACCGGTGTCATTCGACGGCGCGTTGCCCTGATTGATCCCACAAAAGTGGGCCAGAGCCTAACCGTTTTTGTCTATTTAAAAACCAACAAACACAACGCACAATGGCTTGATGAATTTGCCGATACGGTATCGGCCTACCCGCAAGTTATGGAGTTTTATCGCCTGAGCGGTGAATGGGATTATTTCATCCGCGTCGCCGTCTCCGACATCGCCGCCTATGACGAATTCTATAAAACCCTCGTCAAAAACGCCGATCTGGAAAATGTCACTTCAAGCTTTGCCATGGAAGAAATCAAATACACAACCGCCCTCCCACTGGACAAAGCTGTGTTTGAATAATCAGCAATGTCAGCGTTGCTTCTACCTCAAACTCGTTACGCAGATTTTCAAACGGGCCACTTCCAGTTTATTATTTCAGGCATATCCTGACCGTGAGTCGTAATGTATGTCTCATGCTCTGCCAGTTTGTCGTTCATAGCTTGTCTAATTTCATCTGCCCGACTGCCAACTGCCGATACGCGTTTAATGACATTTAAAACCAGATGGAAACGGTCCAGCTCATTGCGAACAGCCATGTCAAAAGGTGTTGTTGTCGTACCTTCTTCTTTATACCCATGGACATGCAAAAAGTGATGGCATGTGCGTTTGTAAACCAGCCTGTGTATCAATGACGGATAGCCATGAAAGGCAAAAATGATTGGTGTGTTGGTTGTAAACAGCCTATCGAATGTTTCATCATCAAGTCCGTGGGGATGATCGCTGGCAGATTGCAGTGTCATCAGATCAATAATATTAATGACCCGCACCCTCAAATCTGGCACATATTGCTTTAACAAACTGACCGCTGCAAGAGTTTCAATCGTTGGCACATCACCGCAACATGCCATTATGACATCGGGTTTTTCCGCTGGCTTTTCTGTTCCCGCCCAATGCCAGATGCCAATGCCGGCTTTGCAATGTTCTTCTGCCTCATCCATATTCAACCACTGCGGTTCAGGCTGCTTGCCGGCAACAATAACATTGACCAGATTTTTTGAACCAAGACATTGTTGGGTCACGCACAATAACGTGTTTGCATCTGGTGGCAGATAAACCCGCGTGATCGCGGCCTTTTTATTGACCACATGGTTGATGAACCCGGGGTCCTGATGAGAAAAGCCATTGTGATCCTGCCGCCAGACATGGGAGGTCAGCAAAATGTTGAGAGAAGCAATGTCGGCCCGCCATGGAACTTCATTACAGACCTTTAGCCATTTTGCATGCTGGTTAAACATGGAATCAACAATATGAATAAAAGCCTCATAACAGGAGAACAAGCCATGACGGCCGGTAAGAAGATATCCTTCCAGCCAGCCCTGACAGGTATGTTCTGATAAAATTTCCATCACCCTTCCATCTTTGGCAAGGTGATCGTCATAGTCATAAATATCTGCCATCCACACGCGATCGGTAACCTCAAACAATGCAGAGAGCCGATTGGACGCTGTTTCATCAGGGCCCATGACCCTGAAGTTGGCCTGTGACAAGTTCAGGCGCATCACATCACGCAAATAATTCCCCATTTGTCTGGTGGCCTCACCTGTCACGGCACCAGGTTTTTCTACCAGCAAGCCAAACTGTTTATGATCGGGCAATTGCAAAGGCTTTAGCAACAAACCGCCATTGGCATGCGGATTGGCCCCCATGCGTTTTTCACCGCGCGGGGCAAGTGAGGCAATTTCGGGTTTTAGGCGACCATTGCGATCAAACAACTCATGCGGCCGATAACTGGCCATCCAGTCATTAAGAATTTTCATATGGGCCGGTGTGGTGACATCGGGAATTGGCATTTGATGAGAACGCCAGAAATCTTCCACCTTGAAACCGTCAACCTGTTTGGGGCAGGTCCAGCCTTTTGGGGTTTTCAAAATAATCACCGGCCAGCGGGGTAATTCATCAACACCTTCTTGCCGGGCTTTTTGCTGAATGGTTTTAATTTTAGCAATGGCAAGATCAAATGCTGCGGCCAATTGCTGATGAACAACAAGAGGATCATTACCGCCAACAAAATAAGGCTTGTAGCCAAGACCTTCAAACATTTGCTCAAGGTCCTGCTGTTTAATACGGGCTAAAACAGTCGGGTTGGCAATCTTGTATCCATTAAGGTGCAAGACGGGCAATACGGCGCCATCACGGATCGGATTAATAAATTTATTGCTGTGCCAGGCTGCCGCCAACGGGCCAGTTTCGGCCTCACCATCACCCACAACACATAGAGCCAGCAAGTCCGGATTGTCAAAAACCGCGCCATAAGCATGAGCCAGTGAATACCCCAGCTCACCACCTTCATGGATGGAACCGGGGGTTTCGGGCGAACAATGGCTCGGTACACCTCCGGGGAAAGAAAACTGTTTAAATAGTTTTTTCATACCCGCTTTATCTTGCGAGATATCAGGATAAAGCTCGCTGTAACTGCCCTCCATCCAGGTATTGGCAACCAATGCCGGAGCACCGTGTCCTGGCCCGGTTATAAAAATGGCAGAGAGATTTTCGCTTTTGATAATCCGATTCATATGAGCATAAATCAGATTGAGACCAGGCGTTGTGCCCCAGTGACCAAGACGACGCGGCTTGATATGTTCTTTTTTGAGAGGTTGTTCAAGCAATGGATTATCCATTAGAAAAATCTGACCAACAGACAGATAATTTGCAGCCCGCCACCAGGCATGAATTTGTTCAAGCTCTTGCCGCGAAAGAACATTTTTATTGCTCTTGATTGTCATGACTTTTCCTTTTCTGATCGCACCCGCCTCAAATTTCGTTTTCGACAAGAATAACTTTGTCACCATTTTTGGGGATAGTTGTTTTCCAGTAAAAACGGGTATTGATTTCCTTTTCCAAAGCTTGCGAGGATTTTGGCTCGCCATGGGTGATAAAAGTTTGTCTGGGCGATATCTTGAACCCGTGCAGCCAATCCAATATGGCCTTTTGATCGGCATGGGCCGAAAAGCCGCCAATGGTTATAATGCGCGCCCTGACCGGAATTTCTTCACCAAAAATTTTGACACTCTTTGCACCATCCACAAGCCGTCTGCCCAAAGTGCCTTCGGCCTGAAAACCGGTAATCAATATAGTGTTTTCCCGGCGACCCAGCCC
>JALWJW010000261.1 GCA_026996935.1 Hyphomicrobiales bacterium | reverse complement strand
GATAAAAGTAGAGAGTTTTTTTGTTATGCGTATATTTGAATATTATAATAAACGCATGTGACAACCTGCCACGTATATTAGGTCTTTTATATATACGGAATCAACTATATAACTATGGTTAACTTCTGAACGGGATTTTCCCTTAAAGCAAGTTTACCTCCCTGAACTTTTACCCGGATGTGGATCACCACAATCCGGGTTTTTTCTTTAAGAATAGGGGGGCTGTTACTTAAATGGAAACAATAGTGACCATAAAAGATTGCTTGGTTTATCGTCTTGGTAACCTTTCATACCAATAACCATGTCATCATGGCCATCGCGTGGCTGGTCGATATAGGTGCCAAACATTTTATCCCAAATAGCCAGATTAAATCCATAATTACTATCTGTCTCATCCCGATGAACAGAATGATGGATGCGGTGCATATCAGGCGTAACGAATAAAATGCGGACGATACGATCAAGCCATAAAGGCAGGCGGACATTGGCGTGGTTGAACATAGCTGAGCCGTTCAGCAGAACTTCAAATAAGAAAACCCCAAATGCTGCCGGACCAAGCAACATAATGACCGCCATTTTATATAGCATAGAAAGGACAATCTCTATTGGGTGAAACCGGGTGCCGGTTGAAACGTCAATATCGCGGTCAACGTGGTGCATACGATGGACCCGCCAAAACATGGGAATTTTATGCGAGGCCACGTGCTGCCAGTAAATCGCCATATCCATTAATACAACAGAAATAAGAACCTTAAGCCAGAAGGGCATGGCAATCAGGTTGAGCAATCCCCAGCCGTTGTCGTGTGCATAAATGGCAACACCAACCGCAACGACAGGAAAAATCAGACGAACGGTAATAGAATCCACAACGACCACGCCAATATTGGTAAACCATCGTGTGGTTCGAGGTTGCGTGCGTTGCTTGCGTGGCCATAAAGCTTCAACTATAGCCATAATGGCAAACACACTGGCAAAAACGGCTAATCGTATCGTCGTTTCACTAAAATTTTCAAATTCCATGGTTCTCTATCAGGCGCGGTGCATTTGCAATTATTTATTCGGCTTTTTCAGTTTATGTTTCCCAAATCTTTTTGCCAGCGCCGCGCAATGATCCTTTATGTCAAATTTAGGGGTAAAGAATAGATAGTCGAATACGGGCTGTTTGTCAGCAGATTGTCGTTCATATTGTTTTGCATTGTTTTGATCTGGTGTGACCTCGGTGAATGAAACAGTGACGATTTTTGCCTTTGGGGCTTTTGCGCGCAAAATTCGTGGCACCGCAATATCGTTTCGGGCATGGCCACTGCCTGAAATGAGCACGGCTTTGGCATTATCTGGCTTTGACAGCATTGCCCCAGCCATTACCCCATCACGCACCCGCTGGACCAGTAACATTGGTGAAAGCGCTTGTCTTGGCACCAGTTTACAGTGGGATTCAAACAACAGGTCGTTCATAAGGGCCGTTTGCGCTGGCGTGTAATTTAAACTGACAGACCATTTTTCACGTTCTGTTTCGCTAAGGGCGTTTAAACCTTTACGCCCCACGCGTCTGGTATCTGCTCGATCGATATTGCCGGCCACAACCTGCGCACCAATTTCAATGGCTGCGCGAAAAATCGGTTGATAATTGACCCATTCTCCCCAGCCACGTTTTTTCCATTCTAATGCAAGGCCAAGTTTTTCAAGGTTTTGCAAAGGCCGTGACTGATTTTGGACGAACTCATCAAACACTGTACCAAGTTTTTGCGGGATCATTTCCACCACGATAACAGGCGAGGGCGCATCGTGCTGTCTGGTTGTTTTTATAAACCTCGCCTGCCATTTATGGTGGTCCAGATTGTCGTGTATTTCACCTAATAAAACAAATTGAGACTTTTTTATCTTATCGTTTAACTGCGCCAGAGACACAAATTTCTGCTGCCTTGTTGACCAGATTCTGCCAACCAGCGGGTGATCGAGAAAGTGCTTTGACTGCCAGTTAAAGGTTATAACCGGACCTGATTCGGCGCGCGCTGGCGCAGAACACACCAACGTAAAAAAAATAGCAGTTGTGAGAACAGATTTTAGTGACAATTGCTTTGCGCACAGAATAGTTTGTAAAGAACGGCAATAACTTCGCGAGCCTCATTGCTGGCTAAAGAGTAATAAACCGCTTTGCCATCGCGGCGCGTAACAACCATTTTTTCAGCTCTAAGGCGTTGAAGTTGTTGCGAAACACTGGCCTGTCTGATGCCAAGCGACTGTTCCAGCTCACTAACCGACTTTTCGCCTTCCATTAAAATACACAAAACCCGCAAACGTGTTTCATGAGACATCGCTTTGAGAAATTCACACGCCGATCTGGCATTTTTTGCCATTTCATCCGCAGAGACAACAACGTCATCAACTAAAGCATCCATTATACCACCCTAAATATTTCTCATTCTATTTATTCAGTATTCTATATGTTGAATGCAATAAGGGCAAATGATACTTTGCGACATTCTGTCAATAAACCGCGCTCGATTGTGTAATTCTGTAGCTGTTTATTGATCCTGTTTAGGCGAGGCGATAGCAGCTTTAGCAGCGGGTTTTTTGAGCAATTCGCCAAGCATACCCCAAAAGAAGTCTTCACCAGGATAGCCTCTAATCCGGCCGATCTCTTTGCCCTCGTGAAACAATACAAAAGTGGGTGTAAAGCGCGGATTTCTTATGCCTTCCAGGTCTTTAGGACGTTTGTCAAAGATATCAACACGACGCAAAGGGGCCAGTTTTCCTTCTTTTGTCTTGGAATAAACAGGGCCAATTTCTTCGTCCCACACCTCGCACCACTCGCAGGCCTCTTGCTCAAACATTATCAATTGCAGTGCGCGGGCTTTTAAACTGAACGTAGACATCGCGAGCATAATACTAAAGGCTAAGAGGGTTAATCGTCTGTGCATTATTATGATTTCCTGACAGGTTTGAATGGTTTTTATCAATGTACGACATGGCAAATGAGATGAAAAGGGGATGAAAAGCCTCGTTCGTTCACAAAAAGTTCACTCCGTTTTCGGGAGAAAAGGGCTGTACTTGGCTTAATAATCACCAAAAAGTGTTTTTTTTCATTGACGAACAGGTATTCATCATATTGAATATCTCTGAATCAATATGTGTACGGAGGGAACATGCAGTACCACACTTTTACGACGCTGGCTTTTGGGTTGGCGTTATTTGTTGCGAGTAGTGCAGTTCGGGCTGACGAAAAGGTTGAATATGGTCAGTATCTTTCAAGTTCTTGCGTAACATGCCATCAGTTATCTGGTGCAGATA
>JALWJW010000260.1 GCA_026996935.1 Hyphomicrobiales bacterium | reverse complement strand
CATACGGGCGTTGCCTCATGGTATAAAATGGGCAAAATCACTGCCAATGGTGAACGCTTTAACCCAAATGGTTTAACAGCAGCACATCGCTCTTTGCCATTTGGCACACGAGTGCGGGTGACTAATTTGCGCAATGGCCGAAAAGTGGTTGTGCGTATCAATGATCGCGGACCTTTTATAAAGGGCCGTATTATTGATTTAGCCTATGGTGCTGCGCGTAAAATCGGCTTGCATCGCTCTGGTGTTGCACGGGTGAAACTGGAAATTATCCGTCGATAAAATTTAAAACTTGCCAGTGATGAAAAAACCCTGAAAGTGGAGACTTTAGTATTCCCTCAAGGTTTTCATGTCCAAATCAAACGCTATAAATAATCCTGTATTGGGCAGCTTTTACATGTCAGCGGGCATGGCTGGTTATGTGGTCAATGACACACTGGTCAAAACCCTTGGCGGTGACTTGCCCCTTAGCACCATATTAATCGTGCGCGGCGGGTTTGCGATTGTGTTTATGCTGGTGGCAATTATTGCCATGAAGCAGGCCAAACACTGGCGCACCTTATTTACCAAACCCGTGCTGATGCGCGCCTGTTTTGATGTTATTGCCACCTTCTTGTTTTTAACAGCTTTGTTTAATTCATCCATCGCCACGGTGACATCGATGTTGCAGGCTGTGCCGCTGGTTGTGGTCTTGTTCGGGGTATTGTTTTTAGGCGAGCGTATCGGCTGGCGGCGGATATTGGCGATCTTTGTCGGCTTTAGCGGCGTTATGCTTATATTGCAACCATGGTCGAGCGCCTTTGAGCCTTATGCCTTATTGGTTATCGGGGTGATTATTCTGGTGGCTTTTCGTGATACCTTAACCCGCAAAATCCCCAGTGGCACACCGTCTTTAATCGTGACATTAGCTAATGTTGTTTTAGTGACCATTGCAGGCAGCATTTATGGTGCTTTTAAAAGCGATGCAGTGGTTGCAAGTGATTACCAGTTAATTGTTCTGGCGGGCGCTGCAATCTTTTTGATCTTGGCCACCTTGTCGGTCATTTTGGCAGCGCGAACAGCGCAGATTTCATCAACAGCGCCGTTTCGATATACAGCGGTTTTGTGGTCGTTATTGTCAGCTTATTTTGTATTTGATCAAAGCCCGAATACATTGGCCATTATCGGTATTATTCTGATTTCGCTTTCAGGCATATACGCACTGATGCGTACCGCCTGAAAGCATATTTTGAATCTTAGTTAGCTGGCATTTTCTTTTTCATGCCTTCCATACTTTTCTCACCCATCTTTTTCATGCCGTGCATTTTCATACCATGACCACCAATTTTTTTAACAGGTACGGTAATGGTTTTTGTTTCACCATTGGCAAATGATAATTTGAGCTTGAAGCTATCACCAACTTTCAGTTTTCTGTTCAAACCAATCAGCATGACATGATAACCACCTGGGGCCAGTTTTGCTTCTCCATGTGCCGGCAAGGCAATGAATTCAACCTGGCGCATTCTAAAGACACCATTGTCTTTAATGTGGTTGTGAAGCTGAACTTCTTTAGCCACATCACCAGCCGCGCTAACAAGTTTATTGTCTTTATCTGACTTATTGTGAACAGTGAAAAAAGCGGCTGAGTTTTTTGCCATGCCCAGGCTGGGGCGGGCACGAATATTATCAACGACAATATTTTCACTAGTGCTTGCGGCAAGAGCCGTGGTTGAAGTTACAACCATCGCACCACCAAGTGCGCCGGTTAAAGTTAAAGACAAAGCAACAGTCGACAAGAGTGATTTTACGGGTTTCATAATTTTGAACCTTTTTTCAATTTTAATATTTAGAGCGAGATTTTCGCGGCATTAGAAACTTATACGTCTCTTTCCAACGGCGGGGCGCGCGCACTAAAGGCAAATTGATTTTGCTGATAAGCAATAACTTCACTAATGACAAATTTGTTCTGATAAGATGATGTTTCAACAATTGTCAGCTTAGCAAATTCGGGCGTAATGCCGATAAATGCTGAAGTAAAACAGGCAAAACAATGTTCAAGGGCCGCGTTATTTCCTTTATCACCAAATGAGATGAGCTTTCCTTCAGGAGTTAAAATCTTTAACCCCGTCGTTGTGCAAATGATGATGCCATTTACGGCACCATCAACACCGTTAATCTTGCGATCAAACGATGTTGCAGCAATGGCCGCGGGGGCAAAAAGCTGGGCTACAAACAGCGCCAGAAAACTCCACGGCAGAAATATATTTTTTCGCAAGCTTTTCATCACCGGCAACCTACTCAATAACCAGTGCGGTTGCAATTGACACTAATCAATTATGCCTTAACTGGTGGCCTAATCTTTCCAATGCGGTTTCAATTTCATCTGGTGAAAACCCCGCATAACCGGCAATAAAACCTTGAATCGGATTTTCACTATTATAGCTGTTTGATAAGGCCAGCATGGTCACATCAACCTGATCAGCCAGTCGAGAAACCTCAATATCACTATGAAAATGTGTAAATTGAGCGCCGGGATAACCAATCAGATGCATGCCACCTTCAGCCGACTCAAAATCGATCAACCCTTTTAGATGCTTTTGAGCGGCCTGTATAAAAACTTTTTGGCGCTCTCCATAGGTGCGGCGCATTTTGCGGATGTGACCGGCAAAGGCACCTGATGCCATAAAATCAGCCAAAACCGGCTGAGATATAAAGGCAGCGCCTGGCCCTGTTTTTGCCAGTTCTTTGGTTAATTTTCGGGCCATTTCAAGGGGCGCGACCAAGTAACCAAGCCGTAGTGACTTGGAAAAAACTTTGGAAAAACTGCCCATATAGATGACACGGGCGTTTGCACCCTGCTCGCTAAGGCTCATTAAAGCGGGCAAAGGTTGGCCTGTATAGCGGTACTCGCTGTCATAATCATCTTCAATGATAAAACGATCTTTCAGGCCAGCCCAATTGAGCAATTGCAAACGGCGCGCTAATGGCATGGTGATGCCGAGCGGATATTGGCGTGATGGGGTGGTGATGATGCAGCGAGGCGGTTGCGGGGTATTGGTAAGTGGTTCAACCATCAGACCTTGCTCATCAACAGCAAAGGGTTGAACCTTTATCCCATTGCGGCCAAACACACGATCAAACAAACGATAACCTGGTTCTTCACGGCCAATAATATCGCCCTTTTCAATCAATGCATCCCCTATCAGTTGCATCGCCTCGGCTGCTCCTGATGTGATAATGACCTGTTCTGCAACACAATTAATCCCGCGCCATTGTGATAAATGATCGGCAATTTGATGGCGCAAGGGCCAATATCCGTTTGGGTCAATACCAGCC
>JALWJW010000259.1 GCA_026996935.1 Hyphomicrobiales bacterium | reverse complement strand
TCGCGGTTTTCTTGCAGCAAAGGAGCAACCGTGACTTGCGGTTCTGTTTGCGCATCTGCTTCAGCTTCCGGTTCGCTGGCAATTGTTGAGGTAAAGGACGGATCATTTAAACCAGCATCAGCCATAATTGAAACATCAGCACTATTGGTTTGATCTGAAAAAGGTGCAGCAAGATCAATTTGAGTATCAACTTGTGTTTGAGCAATCCCCTGGGTGTTCAGTTCTGCATCTGCAAAACTCTCACTCATTGGCATATCTACCGTGGGGATGGTGATCTCAGGGATATCAAATTCTGGAATAGCATCAGCCGCAGCCATATCATTGGCGGTTGGCTGTGTGAGCGCTGGTTGCGCGCGAACAGATTGAGGTGGAACAACGTGTGCAGTACCTGGCTCAACGGGCATTGTATCTGGTTGAGCATGTGCCTGAGCAAGCAAAGTTTCCAGATCAGGAACCTGCGTGGTGGCCGCGCTATCATTAATTAACCCATTTTGAGGTTCAATATCTGGCTGGACAACGGGTTGGCTATCAGTTTGTATAGTTGACTCAATGTCTTGCTCAATTGAGGTTACAGGATGCGTTTCACCTTGCACCACCTCGATATGAGGATCATCAGCCTGTTGAATCTGTGGCAACTCTTGCTCTTGGATTGGTGTTACCACTTCTGGTGCCATTTGAGGTGCAAGTTCGGGCACTAATTCAGCTACAGGCTGAGATGAAACGATGGTTTCATCCGCTTGGGACTCTATCGCTTGAAAAACTACTGGCTGCTGCTCTGTTGGGGCTGGCGGGTTTTGTGGGAATTCAGGTTGCTCTTGTTGAGGAGCCTCAAGAACCATATCTGGAATAACATCAGGAATAACGGTTTGTGGGGTCGTTATATCTGATGCTGGCGCGGGAACATCTGATACGGCTGGTCCTGTCTCTGGCATATTCAGATTTGGGGACTGAGACAAATTTGAGGACTTGGTCGAGTTTGAGGACTTGGAAGTTTTCAGGCGGCTTGAAAGCGCACGAAAGGCATCGGCCGAAAACCGTGTTGGTTTTTTCGGCGTATCCTCTGGCGTACCGCTTATTCCTGCGGCCGCAATCTCTTCTGTTGCCGGTGTTTCGGCGCTATGAGACATCGTTGCTTCTTCCATCAGCTCTCCCACGAAACACCATTTAATCATCTAAATGTATAAAACTGCTTAATTTTTTAAAAGTTTTTGTGCGCCAAATTGAGACAAATTTTAATCATTTAGGAACTTGCTCGCCGCTTCCATTGGCAAAAAATGATAAACTTTGTTGGCTTTTGCCGCCATTATGCTATGCCTGTAACCAATAAAAACATCATATAAGAAAGACGAATAATATGCGTGAGTTTGATACCCTGGCCGATCTTGAAGCTGCTGTAGGCGAGCACATCGGCACCAGTGAATGGGTGACAATTACCCAACAAATGATCAATGAATTTGCCGAAGTTACGGGCGACCACCAATGGATTCATACCGACCCTGAGCGGACGAAAAAAGAACTCGATATGACCACGATTGCCCACGGTTATTTGACCCTTTCCATGGTGCCGCGTTTTATGGATGAAATTTTCAAACTTAAAAGCGTTAAACGCGTGGTCAATTATGGCAGCGACAAAATTCGCTTCACCAACATGGTGCCAGTGGATTCGCGTATTCGCGGCAAAGCGGTTTTGAAAGAATTAAAATTTAAGCGCAAGTTCTGGTATTGTGTATTTGAACTTACCGTTGAAATTGAAGGCGCGGCAAAACCTGCATTATTGGCTGAAACCATTACCTTATTGTTTGAGGACTAAAACATATATGGCGAAAATCACCAAAACAGATGATGAATGGCAGGCCCAGTTAAGCCCTGAGGAATATCAGGTTACGCGCAAGGCAGGAACCGAGCGGGCCTTCGCCAGCCCGTTAAATGATGAAAAGCGCAAAGGGGTTTTTCATTGTGTATGTTGTGGTGAGCCACTCTTTGCCTCTGAAGCCAAATATGATTCAGGTTCTGGCTGGCCAAGTTTTTTTCAACCGATGAATCCAGATGCGATTGAAAATCATAAAGATCGCAAACTGTTCATGACACGGGTCGAAAACCGCTGCGCCAAATGTGATGCCCACCTTGGCCACGTATTTAATGATGGCCCGGCGCCAACGGGTTTGCGTTATTGCATGAACGGGGCAGCGCTTAAATTTGTCCCTGATGATGAATAACAAGTTCAATTAGAACAGAAAGAATTTTCCAAATGTCTATCAAGCCCCCTGTTGCGGAAAAACGCACCTGCCTGTCCTCACATCATGGCATTGAGCGTGATGATCCTTATGCCTGGTTGCGGGCTGATAATTGGCAAGAGGTAATGCGTGAACCTGAAAAGCTACCGCAGGATATTCGTGACTATTTAGAAGCAGAAAACGCTTATACGCAAGATGTCATGAGCGACACGAAAGCACTTCAGAAAACTTTATTTGAGGAAATGAAGGGCCGTATCAAAGAAGATGATTCATCGGTGCCAACACCTGATGGGCCTTATGCTTATGGCAGTAAATATGTAACGGGTGCTCAACACCCAATGCTGACGCGCAGCAACCGCGATGGCAGCGATGAGGAGATTTTGCTTGATGGAAATGTCGAAGCAGAGGGCAAAGCCTATTTCAATCTGGCTGGTGCCTCTCACTCCAACGATCACAAATTTTTAGCTTGGGCCTATGATGATAAAGGTTCTGAATTTTTCACTTTAAAGGTGCGTGACCTTGAAACAGGAAAAGACCTTAAAGATGAAATCACCGAAACAGGCGGCGGCGGGGTTTGGTCGCGTGATGGGGAATATTTGTTCTATATCCGCCTTGATGAAAACCACCGCCCGTCAAAACTGTTTCGCCATAAAATAGGTGATGACAGCGCGCAAGATGTTTTAGTTTATGAAGAAAAAGACGCTGGGTTTTTTATGGGCGTTGGCGGCACGCAGTCTGATAATTTTATCATTATCGATATTCACGACCACGAAACATCTGAGTGTTGGCTGATCCCTTCTGAAAACCCGACCGCAGCACCAAAGCTGATTGCAAAACGCCAAACGGGGGTTGAGTATTCTGTTGATGAGGCCAATGGGCAATTGTTTATTTTAACCAATGCCAACGGGGCCGAAGACTTTAAAATCGTTACGGTTTCTGCTCAAAACCCTGAACCTGAAAATTGGCAGGATCTGGTGGCTCACAAAGCTGGCAATCTGATTATTGCCCATACATCGTACAAAGATTTCATGGTGCGGCTGGAGCGGGTTGAAGGTTTACCGCGGATTATCATTTATGAT
>JALWJW010000258.1 GCA_026996935.1 Hyphomicrobiales bacterium | reverse complement strand
GCGTGCAGCTTAATCCCGCAAAAAATCGTCTCCGCCTTTCAGCGTCAATATACAAAAATTGGCATTTATAAAGGTAAAATTGATGGTCGATGTGGCGCCGGGATGGTTACCGCATTTCAAAAATGCCTGCAAACAAATTGCAAATACTGAGTACTTTAACGTGAAATTGTACTCATGCCACCACTGTCAGCATTAAAAACAATCGTGTATTCAACTGACTTACGAAAACCATTATAAGTGTATTGCACACCGCTGCAATCAGTTGCAAAGACATGATTAAACCCTGCCCTTTGCACAAAGCCAGCACCAGTTTCACAATCAATTGTTTTGAATCGTTGCGTATCATTTGCCGCAACTTTAACCTGACTTGAAAAAGCCTGGCTCAATCGAGCTTGAACATTTGTTGCCATTCCAATTGATACAATCAACAAGACAGCACTAAAGCCAACAATGAAATTCTTCAACATAACACTCTCCAATCGATAGCTTGTTTTACTATCCACCATGAGAGGAATTATAATCTGATCAAAATGAACGAGAAGATAACCATCCGTTCATCCCTCGTTCATTTTTGTTTTAATGTTAAAAATCCGTCAGCACAAAGATTAAACTACCGCGAAAACTGTTTATATTTAATCCGTTTTGGCAAAATCGAATCTTCGCCTAAACGCCGAATCTTATCAGCCTCATAATCCTGGAAGTTACCTTCAAACCATTCCACGTGGCTATCACCTTCAAAGGCCAGAATATGCGTTGCCAAACGGTCAAGGAACATACGATCGTGAGAAATAACCACCGCGCAACCCGCATAGTTTTCAAGTGCTTCTTCAAGGGCCGCCAATGTTTCTGTATCAAGGTCGTTGGTTGGTTCATCAAGGAGCAAAACATTGGATCCTCGCTTTAGCATTTTAGCCAAATGCACCCGGTTTCGTTGACCACCCGAAAGCGAGCCAACTTTTTGCTGCTGATCACCACCTTTAAAATTAAAGCTTGAGGTATAGGCCCGGCTATTTACTTCGCGCTTACCCAATTCGATGATTTCATTGCCTTCTGAAATTTCTTCCCAAACCGTTTTGTTTGGATCCAGCGCATCACGCGATTGATCGACATAACCAAGCTGCACTGTATCACCCAGACGAATTTCACCGCTGTCAGGTTTTTCTTGCCCCGTGAGCATTTTAAACAGCGTGGTTTTACCCGCACCATTCGGTCCAATAATGCCAACAATACCACCCGCAGGCAATCGGAATGACAGGTCATTGATTAACAGCTTATCGCCAAATCCCTTATTTAAATTTTCAACATCAATCACCAGATCACCAAGCCGTGGCCCCGGTGGAATGAGAATTTGAGCTGAATGAGATTGCATACGCTCATCATTGGCCTTAACCAATTCATCATAGGCCGTATAACGGGCTTTTGATTTCGATTGTCGCGCCTTGGGAGATGATGCAATCCATTCCCGTTCTCTTTCAAGTACTTTTTCACGCGCTGCATCTTCGCGACTTTCCTGAGCAAAGCGTTTTGCTTTTTGCTCCAGATAAGCTGAATAATTCCCTTCATAGGGAATAGATTTTCCCCGATCAAGCTCCAGAATCCACCCTGTTACATTATCTAGGAAATAGCGATCGTGCGTTACAATCAAAATCGCACCTGGATATTCACGTAAATGATGCTCCAACCAGGCAACAGATTCCGCATCCAGATGGTTAGTTGGTTCATCAAGCAAAATAAGTTCAGGCTGAGACAGTAAAAGTCGCGTCAAGGCAATGCGGCGCTTTTCACCACCAGACAGATTTTCAACACTGGCATCGCTTGGCGGACAACGCAACGCCGCCATCGCCTGCTCCACTTGAGACTCCAGATCCCACAAGTTTTGCGCATCAATCATGTCTTGCAATTTTGCGCCTTCTTCGGCGGTTTCATCGCTATAATTCATCATCAATTCGTTATATCGGTCAAGAATGGCTTTCTTTTCAGCCACCCCTTCCATAACATTTTCAAGCACCGTTTTGCTTTCATCAAGCACTGGTTCTTGAGGCAGATACCCCGCCTTTGCCCCTTCGGCCAACCAGGCTTCGCCGGTATAATCCTTATCGATACCGGCCATAATCCTCAGCAAAGTTGATTTACCCGCGCCATTGGGGCCAAGCACACCAATTTTAGCATCCGGATAAAAAGACAAGTGAACATCATCCAAAACCTTCTTGCCACCAGAATAGGTCTTTGATAGTCCGCTCATGTGATAAATAAATTGCCGTGCCATTCGCCCGCCTCATCAATAGTAAAATTTGAAAAATGTGTCACAGCTTTTACCCTATAAAGGGCTAAAAAGTCCACACGAAAGGCAAACATAAAGTCAGCCTGCAAAAACCCGCCAAACTCATGGCTTACTGGGTACAAATACTCTTACTTTGTTGGCACTGCGATAATCAGCTTTACCATTTGGGTGCAGCACTCGTTTGAGTGATTTCAGTTTGTTTTTCTCTGGCACACATTTGCATTTACATGAACACTTAGCGGTTATTCTTGCAGCTTTTTTTACAATACTTTTCACAGGTTTTTTATAACGGCGTTTATGACGAACCCGTTTGCGTTCAACTTGCTTCTTAACATAAGCACGCTTGCGCAATTTGTGTTTTAAGGCCCGATACTTCTTCACCTTGACCATTTTCTTTTTATCTGTCAGCGCGGTTTTCTTACCTGCTTTTCCTTTCACAGCTTGACGAACTTTCACCACCCGTTTTTGTTCTTTCCGCTCTTTTGTTTGCCCATTTTTCTGCGTGTACTGCTTGACACTTTTTTTCGTTTTCACAACAGCTTTTACCCGTGCATGTGTTTTATGGGTTTTCTTAGTCGCCCCCTGCTCACCCACAACAGATTTCACGACCTTGCCTGCTGGCTTTTTCTTTCGCAAAACCTTTGGCTCAGGTGTCACATTCTCAGGTTTTATTTGTTTGCGCATTTCCAAAACTGAACCAAACACAGGCTTTGGCACGGATAACGCTTTAGGTGCTAAAATAATTGGCTTTGGTAGAGGTTCATCTTTAGGCCGAGTGATCTCAGGAATGGGCAGCGCAGTGGCTTTGGGAGCTTTTATCACCGGACTTGGTAAAATATCATGCTTGGGTACGGCAAACTTTGGTACAGGCAAAGATTTTACCTTTGGTAAATTAATTTGTTTTGCCCAAACACCATTTTGGGGCCCATTTGGGTTTTGCCCGACCGACTTTTCAGTAATACGAAACCTATGATAAATCTCAACATCACCAGAGCCCTGACTATCATCATTTCGAGTGATTGAGCGCTCATCAGC
>JALWJW010000257.1:1079-3318 GCA_026996935.1 Hyphomicrobiales bacterium | reverse complement strand
ACCAAGTGGTTCAAACCCGCCTAATTCTTCATCGCGCAATTGCGCCCAACCTGCATGGTGATAAAAATGGCGTGCTGCCAGAGGAATATCAATATCACGGGTTTCGCGAATGGGTTTGCCATTATCAAGCGTTTCGAGCACTGCCAAGGTACGGGCATGTTTTTGAATTAACCGCGCCAAAGCATATAAATATTTTGCCCGCTGATGGCACGATAATTTGCGCCAGGATTTACCCGCTTTTTGGGCCGCTTTTACACCTGCATCAATATCTTCTCTGGTGCCTTGAACAACGCGAGCCAGTTTTTCACCCGTTGCAGGGTTGCACACATCAAAGCGTTTACCAGATGAGGGTTTCCACCCCCCATCAATAAACACATCAAACTTGCCATCAAACCGATCAAGAAAGGCATAGGCATGATCATCATTTTCTGGTGCTGGACCGTATTCAAGATTATTAAAAATTTCGCTCACTGACATTTCCTAATTCCTAAATACGTCTAAACAAGAGGTTGATAATTGCGCGCTGCATAACGCCCGGTCGCGCAATGCTCAAGCTGGCGTTCTATATCGGTTAAAAGACTGGAAGCCCCAATCCGAAACAAATCGGGCTGTAACCATTCATTACCCAATTCTTCCTTCATCAAAATCATAAATAACAACGCCGTCTTGGCATCACTAATGCCGCCAGCCGGTTTAAAACCAATTTTAAAACCCGTCATTTCAAGATAAGCTCGGATCATCCGCACCATCACCAAAGCAACAGGCAAGGTCGCATTTACGCTTTCTTTGCCGGTTGACGTTTTGATAAAATCTGCGCCCGCCATCATCGACACCATCGAAGCTTTGGCCACATTGGTTAAAGTACCAAGATCACCCGTGCCCAAAATCACCTTAAGATGAGCATCCCCACACGCCTTGCGCGCCATCGACACCAAATCATAAAGCCCTTGCCAGTTACCTGTTAAAACCAGATGCCGTTCAATAACAATATCGATCTCACTCGCCCCATCTTTAACTGAGGCTTCAATTTCAGCAATGCGCGTTGCAAGTGGCGATAGACCCGCGGGAAACCCTGTTGAAACGGCCGCAACGGGAATACCCGATCCCTTTAAAGCCTCAACAGCGGTCGCAACAAAAAGGTGATAAACACAAACCGCGCCCGCGGTAATGTTTAAATCATCTGCACCAAGTTGGGCTAAAATATCATGGCGGACAGGCTGGCGCGCTTTTGCGCATAATCGCTTTACCCGATTAACCGTATCATCACCGGCCAATGTCGTCAGATCAATCAGGGTGATGGCCTTTAATAACCATGCCGCCTGCCACTGTTTTTTAACCGATCGACGCCCCCCCAGCGAACTGGCACGGCGCTCAAGCGCACTGCGATTAACGCTTAAGGCTTCAATAATATCCAGATCAAGCGGCATGCCTGTATTGCGCGCATGACCATGTTTGGAGTCTGCAAGGTTTTCCATATCAACTCAACTGCCTTAAAAAACTACACAACAAGGCTTCAAATTTATCAGCCCCTTCACCGGCAACCTGCTTAGTTTGTTCATGAGATAAACCACCATCACTCAAGCCCGCACCCATATTGGTAATATTGGAAACACCAACCGCTTTAAGTCCCAAAAATCGCGCCAATATCACTTCTGGCACGGTCGACATACCAACGGCATCAGCACCCAAAATGGCTGCCATTTTAACTTCTGCTGGTGTTTCAAAATTAGGTCCGGAAAACCACGCATAAACCCCTTGAGCGATTTTAATATCACGCGCCTTGGCACCATTTAAAATGGCTTCACGCAATTGCGGGTCATAAGCATCAACCATGTCCACAAATCGCTTTTCATCTGCCTCACCAATCAACGGATTGGCCCCTGACAAATTAAGATGATCGGTAATCAGCATAAGATCACCCGGGGCAATATCTTCACGTAAAGACCCGGCCGAATTTGCCACAAACACCGAATCTGCCCCAAGCTGTTTAATCGTCTCGAGCGGCAAGCGCATAATATCGGCTTGCCCGTGCTCATAATAATGTGCGCGTCCACCAAATACCGCGACATCAACCCCTTCAATTGTACCAATAACAAGATTGGGGTTGTGACCCGATACACCAACTTGCGGAAACCCGTCTAAATCAGCAAATGGAATAGAGATCGGATTTTGCACCGCATTCACCAGCCCCGACAGTCCCGAGCCCAAAATCAACCCCATAGAGACCTTATGATTGCCA
>JALWJW010000257.1:0-1069 GCA_026996935.1 Hyphomicrobiales bacterium | reverse complement strand
CGCTCATTTGTTGTTCTCCAAATTGTCTGGCCCGAATGAATGAGGCAATAATTCATCAAGCGAAAAACTGGCACGTAGCCCTTGCGGTCCACAGATAAAAACCGGTGTTTCTGCCATTGCAAATTCCCTGATTTTTTGTCGACACCCACCACATGGCGTAACCAAATCATCTTCAGCTTTACCCCCACCACCAACAATACAAATTTGCTTTATAGTGTGCGCGCCATTTGCAACCATCATGGCAATAGCGCCAGCTTCAGCACATAAACCCTCGGGGTAAGCAGCGTTCTCTACATTACAGCCGATATAAATCTCCCCATCATCAGCCAAAACAGCCGCGCCCACTTTAAAGTTCGAATAGGGCGCATGGGCGTTTTGCTGAACCGATAAAGCTGCTTCAAATAATCCAGCCGCCATTTCATCGTTCTTTGACATATGGCACCCCTCCAGCTTTTGGTGGAACCGCTTTACCAACAAAACCCGCCAATAAAATAACCGTCAAAATATACGGTGTTGCCTGCATAAATTCGACAGGTATCGTCCCGACATTTGGTATTTCAATATTTTGAAACCGAATAGAAATAGCTTCTAAAAAGCCAAATAGCAAACAGGCCCACAACGCATTAATCGGTAACCAACGAGCAAAAATTAATGCCGCTAATGCAATAAAACCTTTACCGGCTGTCATATCGCGGCCAAAAAACGACGACTGCGCGATAGATAAATATGCTCCTGCAAGTCCGCATAAAACACCACAAATAATCACCGCCCGATAACGCAGCCAAATAACCGAAATCCCTGCTGTATCAACCGCGTTAGGATTTTCACCCACCGCCCGCAACCGCAAACCAAAACGGGTACGGTTTAAAATAAACCAGGTCAACGGTACGCAGGCAAACGCCACATAAACCAAAATCCGGTGACCTGAAATAAGCTCGCTGTAAATTGGTCCTAAATAAGGAATATCTCTTAGCGCATCAGCAAACGGCAGCGTTATTTCGTTAAACCGCGCTGGTCCTGTAACAGATGGCGTATTACCGCCCTTTCCATACCAGGCATGGCCAAGCAA
>JALWJW010000256.1 GCA_026996935.1 Hyphomicrobiales bacterium | reverse complement strand
AAAAAGTCCTCTTCTGCCTCAAAAGAAGCTGTGCGCTGTCGGTTGAAGTCGGTTCCAAAAAATGGAGGCAAGGCGTTTTATGTGCGCTATTTCTGTTTAGGCATCGACATTAAGTTTGAAACAACAGGCACTTTATCCTTTAATGAAAAGACCAAAGCCATTGCCGGAAAACTTGTGACAGTCGGTGTTGGCGCATTTAAAGCAAATGGTAAACTCAAGGGCAAAACGGTTAGTTTGACCTTGCGCGGTAAAGACAAAAAAACCGGCAAGCCTGTTACAGGAAGCCTAATCATTCGACACAGCGGAAAAACCAAACTCACCAGCACCTTGTCGGCAACCGATGTTAAAAGCGGCAAACGCTTTCGCGCCTTTCGCGCTTCTTTTAAAAAGCAATAGATTGTAGAGTTTCCACCCTTTTAAGGCATAAGCACAACGCGGCCCATCACCTTGCCAGCGCGCAAATCATCTAAGGCCTGGTTAGCTTCTTCCAGTGGTCGCGTTTGTACGGGGATCGGCGCAATTTTTCCCTCGCGTACTAAATCGAGCAATTCTCGCGCATCATTCAAGGAAGCGACAAAAGTACCATGAATGGAAAAGGGCTTGAGAGCAAACATTGGAACTGGCGTTGAGAATTTCCCCCCCAACAAACCTGCAACAACAATCAGGCCAGCTTTACCAACAACAGACTGGGAAAATTTAAGCGAGCCTTCTGCCCCGACAAAATCAATCGCAGCATCACACGCCCCGCAAGATTTAAACACCGCTTTGCGCGCGCTTGCTTCGCTAGGATCAAACACATAATCAGCGCCAGCTTTAGTTGCCGCCTCGCGTTTTTCAGCAGAAATATCAGCCACGGCAATGGGACCATCATGCAAGGCTTTGGCCAATTGCAGGCCCATCATACCAACACCGCCAGCACCAACAATCATTAACGGCCCACCGCGCACATTACCTAATGCTTTTTTGAGGGCGCCAAAAGCGGTAATACCAGAGCACATTAAACTGCCTGCAATTTTGCGATCAATACCAGATATATCAAGAATATAGCGCGGGTGAGGGACAAGAACATGGCTGGCATAGCCACCATCAACGGTAATGCCTAAATGGTGCGTTGTGTTGCATAAGTGCTCATCACCTTCAACGCAGCGCTCACATTCTCCACACCCAATCCAAGGGTAAACTGCACAAGCATCGCCGATGTTTACATTCTTCGCGTCTGATCCGACAGCAACAATATCGCCAGCTATTTCATGGCCCAATGTAAACGGTAATTTGCGACCTGCTGTAACATCAAGTTTGCGATCATCGCCTAAATCAAAATATCCATCAATCATATGAAGGTCAGAATGACATACCCCGCAATGAGAAATTTTAACAACAACCTGTGTGCCTGTTGGCGTTGGGGTCTCTGCCTGCGTTGCTTGAAGGGCCGTGCCATAAGCGGTCAGTGATTGACGTTTCATTGTGTTCATTCCCGTATATTATTTGCGGATATGATCCCACTGTTTGAACTCAAAGGCAATGGATTGCTTAATAAGTTCGCGCCAAACATTTTCCGCAATAGTGGGGCAAAGATCATGGGTTAAGGCATAAGCTTTTACCTTGCTCACCACATCTTCAATGCGTGCTTCATCATAAACTTGAGCGCGCTGTTGTTTTATGCGTGCGGCCGCTGCCATATAAGTCTGGCGCTGGGCAAGCAAGCTGACCAATTGTCGATCAAGCTCATCAACACCAGCGCGAACCTCTGACATCAATTTACAATCTTGAGCTTTCTTAATCACGATTTGTTTTGTCTTTCATAGATTTTAGCCAATTGGCAGAACGCTTCAATGCCCAATTGTTCGGCCCGCCATGTCGGGTCAATGCCAGCTTGCTCTAAACTGGCAATCGGGTTTTCTAATGTACCTTTTAAACTGGCTCGCAGCATTTTTCTGCGTTGGCCAAAGGCCGCCTGAGTAATGTTTTCAATTGCGCGAATATCGCAATCATACTTGACTGTTTGATGCGGGGTCAAATGAACGATTGACGAAGTCACTTTAGGCGGCGGGGTAAAAGCCTGCCGAGGCACATCAAAAGCCTTGTAGGCATCGGCGCGCCATTGCGATAAAATGGACAGCCGCCCATAAGTTTTAGACCCAGATGGGGCGATAATACGTTCAGCCACTTCTTTTTGAAACATCAAGGTGAGTGATGAATAAAACGGTGGCCAGTTCTTTGTGGTAAGCCAGTCAACCAATAAAGCCGTGGCGATATTATAAGGCAAATTGGCAACAATTTTTGTCGGGCCATCGGCTAAAGCTGACCAATCCATTTCTAAGGCATCACCGCTAATCACCTCTAAGCGCTCAGGATAAGCAGCAGAAATATCAGCAAGGGCAGGGAGCACGCGTTCATCACGCTCAATCGCAATGACTTTTTTCGCCCCTTCCATGAGCAACCCACGGGTTAAACCGCCAGGACCTGGACCAACTTCAATAATAGTATGGTTGCTTAAATCGCCAGCGGCACGGGCAATTTTTGAGGTCAGATTGAGGTCTAATAAAAAATTTTGCCCCAAATTCTTTTTAGCTGACAAGCCGTATTGGGCAATAACTTCACGTAACGCTGGCAAGCCATCATCAGTGCTCATTGTGACTGGCTCTCGTTTTTGATGGCCATGTTTGAGGCATTCGCTGCCATTTGCCCTGCCTGGGTTAAAGCTGCTATCAGGCTGGACGGATTGGCGAGGCCTTTTCCCGCTAATCCCAAAGCCGTGCCGTGGTCTGGCGAGGTGCGAATAAAGGGCAGGCCAAGGGTGGTGTTGACCCCATCATGAAAGCCAAGAGTCTTAACCGGAATAAGCGCCTGATCATGATACATACACATGATAATATCATAATTGGCCCGTGCTTCTTCATGGAATAAGGTATCGGCAGGCAGCGGCCCTGTGACATCAAACCCTTCAGCTTTTAAAGTCTGAATTGCAGGGGTTATAAACTCAATTTCCTCGGTTCCCATGGACCCACCTTCACCAGCATGCGGATTTAATCCCGTGATGCCAATGCGCGGCTTTGGCAGACCAAACCAACGGCTTAAACCGTGCGCGCTAATGCGCGTTTGAGCTTCAATAAGTTCTTTACTCAACGCATTGGGCACATCTTTTATGGCGATATGAACGCTGATTGGCACGGTGCGTAAACCCATTGAGGAAAGCATCATCACCGATGAGTTTTCAAAGCCAGCCTTAGCAGCTAAATCTGCAAGAAAATCTGTATGGCCTTGATGAGGAAAGCCCGCATCATAAAGGCTTTCTTTTTGAATAGGATTGGTAACAATGCCGTTTACTTTACCTG
>JALWJW010000255.1 GCA_026996935.1 Hyphomicrobiales bacterium | reverse complement strand
CACTTCATCAGCAATAAGCAAAATTTCACGTTCATCACAGATGCGTTGAATTTCTGGCCAATAAGTTTCCGGCGGAATAATAACCCCGCCCGCCCCTTGCACAGGCTCGGCGATAAATGCGGCAACATTATCCTCGCCAATGCGGTCAATTTCCTGTTCTAGCAATTTTGCCCGCTGCAAACCAAATTCGCTTGGCGACATATCCCCGCCTTCCCCATACCAATAAGGTTGATCGATATGAATAATATCGGGAATGGGCAATCCGCCCTGTTCATGCATCGCGCTCATACCACCCAGGGAAGCTGCAGCAACCGTTGAACCGTGATAACCGTTCTTGCGAGCAATAATCGTTTTCTTTTCAGGTTTGCCTAAACTGGCCCAATAATGGCGAACCATGCGAACATTGGTATCATTGGTTTCAGATCCTGACCCTGAAAAAAACACGTGGTTCAAATCACCCGGTGCAAGTTCCGCCAAACGCTGGCTTAACATAATTGCAGGTGGATGGCTGGTTTGAAAAAACGTATTATAATATGGCAATTGCATCATTTGCTTGGCCGCTGCATCCACAAGTTCTTTACGTCCATAACCAAGGTTCACACACCAAAGGCCAGCCATGCCATCAAGCATTTTTTGGCCTTCACTATCCCATAAATAAACCCTATCAGCGCGTGTAATAATCCGCGCACCTTTTTGATTTAGTCCGGCACGATCGGTAAATGGATGAATATGATGTTCAGCATCAATTTTTTGTAACTGTGCTGTCGGCAGATGATTTTCCAAATAGTTTGACTGGTTCATTTGAGGGGGGCCTTTAAACGTTCAATAACAAATGGTCACGTTCCCAAGGTGAAATCACCTGCAGGAACTCATCAGATTCAGAGCGCTTAATCGCGCTATATAGTTTGCAAAATTCTTCACCGAGCAATTCGCAAATACCAGTTTCACCCTTACTTTCATGACTCGTATCTTCGTCAAAAGCATCAAGCGCACCCATTAAGCTGCGCGGTAGTGTAATCTCAGATTCATTTGCTTCACCCTTAAACTCATCATAAGGTTTAAGACCCTTGATCATACCCAAGTAGCCACTGGCTAAACTGGCCGCAATTGCCAGATAAGGATTGCAATCCATTCCAACGATACGGTTTTCAACACGGCGCGCCTGAGCAGAAGAAATCGGCACCCGTAAACCTGTCGTGCGATTATCGCGTCCCCATTCAAGGTTGATCGGTGCTGAATCTCCAGGAACAAAACGCCGATATGAATTGACATATGGGGCCAACATACAAAATGCTACTGGCAAATAACGTTGCTGACCAGCAATAAATCCGGAAAACAAGTCTGTTTCAGATCCATCTTTTGCACTAAATATATTTTCACCGGTTTTTACATCGACAATGCTTTGGTGAATATGCATGGCGCTGCCTGGTTCATCTTGCATAGGCTTTGCCATAAATGTTGCAAAACAATTGTGTCGAAGCGCTGCCTCTCTAATCATCCGCTTGAAATAAAACACCTGATCTGCAAGTTCTACAGGCTGGCCATGTTGTAAATTTATTTCAATCTGACCTGCCCCACCTTCCTGAATGACGGTATCGATTTCAAACCCTTGGGCTTCGGCAAAATCGTAAATGTCATCAATCACAGGCCCATATTCATCAACCGCACTCATTGAATAAGACTGTCGCCCAACCACTTTTCGACCCGTTCGACCGATTTGAGGTTCAATTGGATTATCAGGATTAATATTCGGCTTGGTTAGATAAAATTCCAATTCA
The DNA here is from genome assembly GCA_026996935.1 of Hyphomicrobiales bacterium. Lineage (GTDB taxonomy): Bacteria > Pseudomonadota > Alphaproteobacteria > Rhizobiales > Aestuariivirgaceae > JALWJW01. Next base: position 1,559 of record JALWJW010000255.1, on the reverse strand, counting down.
GGCGCCACAACAGGCTGCCAGCCTTTGGCTTCATAGTAAGATAAAACCCGCTTTAAAACATTGCGCGGTGAAAGACCAATGGGTTCCCCATCCAGATTGGTAATATCGTGAATAACCTGCAAAGTAATATCACCTGTCCAGGGCGCTGCCGTTGCCGTTGAAAAATCTGGCACCAGTAACATATCCGCCTCAGTCCACTGGTTTTCCATATCATCAAGTTCGGCATAGCCACCAGTTATGGTTTGGTAAAAAATCGATGTCGGTAAAAACAATCGCTCCTGCCTTGCAAACTTGCGCGCCGGCATCGTCTTGCCACGTGCAACCCCTGCGATATCGGCAACAATACATTCCACCTCATCAATTTTGCGCCCCCCAAGCCACTCATGAAACGAAGCGGGACGATCCTCTAACCATGCACTTAAAGTTTTTGACGTCATAAAGGAGCCTCTTTTTTTAAAACCCCTGCCATGAGGTCTGCAATTAATCTGGTTGATAATTGACCCGTGTGATCATCGTGTTGGCGTGCGGCAACCTCATCGGGCAGCATTTCTTTTCGTGCCTCAAATAAATCAGTAACAAAATTTAATCCAAATTCTGGATGAGGCTGGATTGAAAACGTCTGATCCCCATACGAGATCGCTGCATATTTACAGGTATCAGAAGAACCAACATTTTTTGCACCAACAGGTAATTCAACAACCTGATCTTGATGCCAGGCCATGAGATTAACGTCTTGATCGACACCATCAATTTTGTATTTTTGCTTGCCGACAACCCAGCCACCATCAAATTTTTCAACCCGCCCACCAAGGGCTTGCGTAATAATCTGATGGCCAAAGCAAACACCAACCAATGGAATTTTTTTTGCATAAATCTGGCGGATAAATTCCTCGAGTGATGCAATCCATTCATGGTCTTCATAAGCCCCATGTTTAGAACCGGTCACCAACCAGCCATCAGCCTCATTAACCGATTTTGGAAATTGCCCTTCAACCACACGATATCCTTGAAAATCAAAATCATAGCCATCAAAAAAACGTCTAAAAAATTGATCATATTCCCCGTACTTATCAACCAGCTCGGGTGGGCATAGGCCTGTTTGTAAAATACCTATCTTCATAAAAGTCCTACAGGTTTTGCAACCGCTCCCTTTTTTGCTGCCAACAAACAAAGCCAGTCATGGGCGATATGGGCTGCAGCAATAGCGGTAATTTCTGCATGGTCAAATGGTGGAGAAACCTCAACCAAATCCATACCAATTAAACTCAGACATCCAAGCCCGCGAATAAGTTCAAGTGCCTGCCAACTGGCTAATCCTCCCGCAACCGGGGTGCCAGTACCAGGAGCAAAGGCGGGATCTAAACAATCAATATCAAATGAAATATAAACAGGTGCATCCCCTGCGCGCTCAATTATTTTATTTAATGTCGCATCAATACCATTTCGGTGAACCCATGGCGCGGACAAAATTTCAAAGCCATAATCGCTATCATTATATGTCCGCAATCCAACTTGTGATGATTTGGTCACATCAATGATGCCCTCATCAACACCGCGTG
>JALWJW010000254.1 GCA_026996935.1 Hyphomicrobiales bacterium | reverse complement strand
CCCCAATAGCATTGGCAAGCTCCCTTGCCACCACAGTTGCCAATATTAATCCAAATATTTCCAAACCGGATTTGCCGTTCAAACCAATGCTCGCAGCAGTTTCTGCTTCGGAAAAGTCTGTGGTAATCATCAATCAGAAATTAGGTTCTTTATTGGCTGAATTTGCCCAACGCCAGGGCCTGGCTTTAAAAATGACAAAAAAGCTGCGAACACGCGTTAAATCAAAAGTCCTTCCTGGCGAACCGGTGCAATTTTTGCAAAAGCTGGCAAAACTGTACCCGATCGACTGGTATCAAATGGGCAACGATTTATTTGTCAGCAAGAAAAAAGAACGCGTTACCCGACTGCTCAATATCGGGTCAATTTCACCAAAACAACTCAAAGCCGATATTGAAAGAACAGTGATCAACGCCAACAGTTTTTCATACAGCCCGATCGCTGGTTCACGAACCATTATTCTGTCAGGTCCACCAACATATGTAGCCTTTGTCGAGCTCATGGTGAAAACAAAACTACTAAGCGGCCAGCACAATGGAAACATTCACATTTATAAGGGTGGGTTTGAAATTTCAACCATGAATAAGCAATAAATTTACAGCAGAAAACCGCCACAAATACCTAAAAATACGTAGTCGCTAGGTACTCTGCACGGATAACAAATTCAATACCAAACAGGTATTGTTTAACCTAGGTGAAAGCCTAACTTAACACTCAACATAACTAAAGGAGAAAGAACATGGCTGGAAACGTTGGCGAAGCAGGTGGTGTATCTGCTGCAATGAGTACTTTGAAATCTACATTCGCAGATATTGCTAAAGATCAAGCAGAACTAACTAAATTGAAATCATATGCTCAAATGGCAATTGATATCAATAAAACAAAACCTCAATAAACACGACATATTCTGGTGCAAACTTTTTGCACCAGAATTTCTTGGTTTTCCAAATGGCGTCCCAAAACGCTCAACGATCAACACCATAAATAGGGCATTCCGGTTCAATCTAATCTGGAACGATCCTAAAATCACATAATTGTAAAAGCGGAAAATACAATGGAACATCTACAAACCACAACATCACCGGATATTCTGTCTTTTCAAAATTTGAATCTTTCAGAACTCAAAAATCGCTGTGGTCTAACAATTGATGTTGTCTCAGGTGCTCACTCAGGCGCCCAACTTTGCTTTCCCGCCAACCACAAAGCTGCGATTAAAATCGGTTCCGGGATTGAAAATGATCTGATTCTTTTAGCTTCACAAATCGCAGACAATCACTTAACAGTTTCAATTGGCTCTTTTGTTGACAACACGGTCACACTTACAGCCAAAAATGGCCCCATCACATTACACAATGGCCAGGTACTCGATACCTCGCAATGGGCAAGAGTCAACCTGCCCGCAACGATAAAACTGGGTGATACCTCACTTTATTTAAATCGGGATTTTGGCATTGACCGAGTTAAAAAAATGGCCGAACCCGTCTTGTTATTAGGCGGTAGCATGATTATTGGCGCTCTTGTCACCGCACTGGTTGCATCAGGTTTTTCCCGTATTAAAGAAGCTGTAGCCAATACAAACAATGAACCTGCAGCAATGATCGCGCAAGAACAAGCCCAATCACAAGTACACATGGCCAGCCAACAAACCATTACATCAAAAGTCGTAAGCGAAAAAATTGCCCAAGCCGGCTTAAATTCATTTATCTCGGTTAAAAAAGGCGTTTCAGGCACCATTGTTGTATCAGGCACAATTTCTCAGGAACAACGCCCACAATGGAGATCGGTTTTACAATGGTATGACGCAAAATCAAATCTATCTCCAATGGTCAATAAGGTAACAACTGGCACTGTCAAAAACCTCAAGCTGATCATTAAGAGCGTATGGCTTGATGGCAATGACCGTGTGGTTATCTTTGAAGATGGTCAAAAGGCAAAAGTTGGTGACACCATTAAAAACGGGTGGAAAGTTAGTGCCATTTCTGATCGTTTTGTTTCAGTCCACCGCGGACAACGCACAATACGTATTACCTATTAAGCCAAAAAAAATAACAGGGCTTTCCACAAAGCAAGATATCACCTTTTTGATGATTCAACCGGCATAATTTAAGCTTTGTTATAACGCATGTTTCTCAGCAAAAGCCGGCAACCAGTTTTGACAGATATACTCAAATTAGCCATCTCTTTGAGGCAATAAATTTTCAGCCTTACCTGTTACGCAACCAGTTGGTCGTCAGGTCATCTAGCGCAGTCTCAAGCTGACCCTCATCTTTACCCGAACACCAATTGTCATAAACCTTCTCAGATAAAAACATCGTATCTCCAATAAGGGCAGATTTAAAAGTCACATCACTCTCCCCCAGGCTATCGGCTGAAACAATGGCCACTTCAGGCATTTCACCTTGCGGAATATGATTAAGGGCCGCTTGAATTTTAGACTCAGCGCCAGGTTGATTACCACGAGACAAACTGCCAACTAAATCACCAAGCCCAACCGTTCGGGTAGTGTCATAAACGGCGGCCGGCCGTCCCGTATCGCGTGCTGCTGCTGAAATGACTTTACCAAGTTGAATAGTTGGCACCTGAGGCTCTGGCGACGTTTTAATTGGTGTGCCTATTGCGCGACGCTGCCTGGCCAATTGCGCATCAAACTGTATTTTACCTGTTTTTGCATGGTTAGAATCATCCACAGTCAGATTTTTCAGACTTGATATATGGGCACCGATTTTATTCATTTTCAACTCAATTCTTTATCTATTTTGGCACGCTTATTCGCGTTTTTTCAATCTATTCAGATCCTTGCAATTTTCGAGCCATCGCTTCTTGTTCTGCTCTTTGTGCCTGCAATCTATCTTGTTTTTCATTAGTATCGCGGTTTTCTCGCACACGCGCCCTGTAATCAACATCGGCTTGCATATAAGCCCATGTTTTCACATATCCAGGCGCGAAAAAACTGTCATTGCTAACATTAAATCCGCTACCTGGCTCTCCAATCTCCTGGCGGCCAAATTCGCTCGCATCTTCAATATCAGCCACCGGCAAATCTTGGACAGCGATGTCATCACCTTGAGAAAACCCAACCGTTTCCATTTCATCAAACACCGTTACATCAGCACCATTTTCAGCAACAAACTTGCCATCTTCACGTTGATAGAATGTATAATCGTCAGCAGATCCCTCTAATATCAACGTATCATTACCCTCTCCGCCAAAGACAATGTTTTGACCACGCCCAACAATAATCTGGTCGTCACCAGCACCACCAACAACGGTGTCATTACCACTACCAGTATCAATCACATCATCACCAGCATCACCATAAATCAAATCAGAACCAGAACCACCCTCAATATAATCTGCACCATCACCGCC
>JALWJW010000253.1 GCA_026996935.1 Hyphomicrobiales bacterium | reverse complement strand
ACGAATGCCTTCAGGATCGGTAAATTCTTCAATGTCAGTAATGAGTTGTCGAGATAGAATTTTACCACGCATCACCCAATAGAGTGAGCCGCCATCCAATACTTCTTTTTGGCGGCGTGGGACCATTCGGGTGACGTGGAAAATACGGTTATTTTCTGCCAAACGGATTTTTTGATATTCGGCTAATTGTGAAACCTCAGATACACCAACACATAGTTTCACAATATTTAATGGCATTTTCAGTTTTACCTAGTCACTTTCAGGTGGTTCAATGACCACGAGCAATTCACTTTCTTCAACTTGTGCATTTAGCTCGGTTGCAAGGGTTTTGACAATACCTGAAACGGCAGCAGTGAGGGTATGTTCCATTTTCATAGCTTCAAGAACCACAATTGGCGCGCCATGTTCAACAACGTCACCTTCTGACACATGAACAGCAATGACCTTTCCTGGCATTGGTGCTTTCACAATGGCACTACCTGCCCCGCCGACGTCTTCACGTGATAATAAATCCTGAGCATAGACCTCTGTGTGACTGCCATTGGTGCTTATGAATATCTTGCTGCCGTGTGGTGTTTGGACTTTGGCATAATCAAAGACAAGTTCATTACCATCGATAACAACGCTCATTTTATTATCATCCAATGATGGTAAAGAACAATCGGTTTTATCATTGACAACAAATCCGTTTTCATTCCAGCTTATGATTATTTCAGTTGGTGTTGAGTTTACAACCAAATGTAAACAATCTTGTCTGGGTGTTCCTTGTGCAGACCAGCCAATAAGCTTGTTCCATGGTCCTTGGTCTTGATTCTCAGTCAATACATGATAGAGCCATGCGGCTGCGCAAACTGCGATGTTGTTGTCTGTGTCTTGTGGCAGCAATTGAGCCAAATTGGCATCAATAAGGCCTGTGTCCATTTCACCTGCCTGGAAAACGCGATTACGGGCAAGGTTCGATAAGAAACCGACGTTGTTTCTAAGGCCTAGAATTTTTGTTTTATCTAAAGCTTGCACTAAAGAATCCAGAGCGGATTGACGATCCGGCCCATGAACGACAAGCTTTGCAATCATCGGATCATAAAACGGGGAGATTTCAGCACCCTGCTCTATGCCGGTTTCAATGCGTGTTTCAATGTCGTTTGGCCATTGCAAGCGATGTAAAATACCCGTTTGAGGCAAAAACTCATTTGAGGGGTCTTCGGCATAAATACGTGCTTCAAATGAATGACCGTTGAGTTGAATATCTTGTTGTTTGGCCGGTAGTTTTTCGCCACTTGCAACGCGCAATTGCCATTCAACTAAATCAAACCCTGTGATTTCTTCTGTGACAGGGTGTTCAACTTGAAGACGGGTGTTCATTTCCATAAAGAAAAAGCCATCAGGTTTTAAACCATCAGAACCATCCACGATGAATTCAACGGTGCCTGCACCTTCATAGCCAACAGCTTTGGCAGCAGCTACCGCAGCATCACCCATTGCTTTGCGCACTTGTGCAGTCATGCCGGGTGCGGGTGCTTCTTCAATAACTTTTTGATGGCGGCGTTGCAGTGAGCAATCGCGCTCGAACAAATGGACAGCTTGCCCATGACTATCGCCAAAAATTTGCATTTCGATATGGCGTGGATTTGGAATGAACTTTTCAATCAATACGCGGTCATCACCAAAGGCGGCTGCAGATTCGCGTGTGCATGATAATAATGCGTCATCAAATTGGTTGTGAGCATCAACCCGGCGCATGCCTTTACCGCCGCCGCCAGCAACAGCTTTAATCATCACTGGATAGCCAATTTGGCGGGCTTTATCTCGTAAGAATTGTGGATCCTGATTTGCGCCCTGATAACCAGGCACTACAGGAACGCCAGCTTTCTGCATCAAATCTTTAGCAGCATCTTTTAAGCCCATGGAGCGAATGGCACTGGCAGGTGGGCCGACAAACTTAATACCAGACTTTTCACATTGGTCAGCAAAATCTGCGTTTTCTGATAAAAACCCATAGCCCGGGTGAATACATCCAGCACCAGATTGTTTTGCAATCTCAAGTATTTTATCTGACTTTAAATAGCTTTCAGCAACAGGTGCCGGGCCGATATGATAAGCCTCATCAGCTAAGCGGGTGTGCAAAGCCCCCTCGTCTGCATCAGAATAAACAGCAATCACACGAAGACCCAACTTTTTGGCCGTGCGCGCGATACGACAAGCAATTTCGCCTCTATTGGCGATCAGAATAGATGTAAACATGACTATATATCCCATTAAGAGGAAAAATAGGCAAGTATTGCTGACCTAAAAAATGAGATCGGCACTAAAAATATAAAGTTGGCGTTTAAGACTGCTTAGCTAGTCTATCAAATGCTTGCAAGCGTTTTAACAGACGTGGCATATCATCAATCTGTACCATATTAGGGCCGTCAGATGGGGCATTATCAGGGTCTTGATGGGTTTCGATAAACACGCCAGCAACACCAATGGCAACTGCCGCAGTCGCCAAAACCTCAACAAATTCGCGTTGACCACCAGAAGACGACCCCTGCCCGCCTGGTTGTTGGACCGAATGGGTGGCATCAAAGATAACTGGTGTTTGCATATCTTTCATAATCGGCAAAGAACGCATATCAGAGACAAGAGTATTATAGCCAAATGATGCCCCGCGCTCGGTTAGCATGATGTTATCATTACCGCTATCAAGGACCTTTTGCACGACGTTTTTCATATCCCACGGGGCTAAAAACTGACCTTTTTTAACATTAATGATTTTGCCCGTTGCGGCAGCGGCAATGAGTAAATCGGTTTGTCGGCATAAAAATGCGGGAATTTGTAAAATGTCGATGTTTTCGGCAAGTTCTGCGCATTGTTGTGGTTCGTGCACATCTGTAAGTGTGGCAACACCAAGCTCTTTGCGCAAGTCTGCAAAAATAGCCATGGTTTTATCAAGCCCTGCGCCGCGCTCACCTTTTATGCTGGTGCGGTTGGCTTTATCGAATGAGGCCTTAAAGACAAATCCCATGCCAAGTTCGTCGGTCATTTCTTTTAAGCGCCCCGCAATCTCGAACGCATGATCTTTTGTTTCCATTTGGCACGGGCCTGCGATCAAACTTAGTGGCGCATTATTGGAAAATGTCAGATTGTTTAAAGTGATCAAATTTTTTGGTGTCATATCAAAATCTCTATTCGTAAATCATGCAGGTACATGACCCATGTGCATATAGTTTTCCGTTTGCATCGACAAGGGTTGCTTGTGACGTGGCCAGGCGGCGGCCGACATGGAGGATTTCGCCACGGCAGGTAATAAGGCCGGTTTTCTCGGTCATGGCACGAACGTAATTAACTTTTAATTCTACGGTTCCATATTGCTGACCGCTTTTTAGCTTTGAGTGAA
>JALWJW010000252.1 GCA_026996935.1 Hyphomicrobiales bacterium | reverse complement strand
CACGTCACTGCCAGCCATCAAAAGGGCCAGGGTTTCAGCATGAGGGCGGCCACCTTTTGCGGTGTGGGCAGCGGCAAGCAAGCGATTGTCGGGCGCAACAATAACGCAGCCAACGCAAGGGTTTTCCGCCGTTGTGCCCTGCCCGCGTTCTGCCACGCGCAAAGCTTTTTGCATCCATTGTTCATCTTGAGACGGCGCTTGAGGTTGATCAGTCGTCATCTGACAGTTCGCCAATCAACTCCTCAAAGTCTTTGGCTTCGCGGAAATTTTTATACACCGAGGCAAACCGCACATAGGCCACATCATCAAGAACCCGTAAGCCCTCCATAACCAGTTTGCCGATTTGTTCTGAGCTGACTTCTGGTTCGCCCGAGCCTTCAAGCTGGCGGACAATGCCCGAGACCATACGCTCAATACGTTCGGGTTCAACCGAGCGTTTGCGCAGCGCCACCTGCACCGAGCGCATGAGTTTATCGCGATCAAACGGTACTTTGCGGCCTGCGGTTTTCACCACAATAAGTTCGCGCAATTGTACGCGTTCAAAGGTGGTGAAACGTCCGCCACAATCGGGGCAATAGCGCCGCCTGCGAATGGCCGTAAAGTCTTCGGTCGGGCGGCTATCTTTCACCTGACTTTCATTATTAGAGCAGTACGGGCAGCGCATATTATTGCCTCTTTAGTGTTATTTATAGATCGGAAAGCGGCCTGTCAGTTCAAGTACTTTTGCTTTAACCGCTTGCTCAACCCCAGCATTACCTTCTTCGCCATTTTTAGCAAGACCATCTAACACTTCGATAATCATTTCACCGATTTGCTGGAACTCATCCAAACCAAAGCCGCGTGAAGTACCCGCTGGTGAACCTAGGCGAATGCCTGATGTAATCATTGGTTTTTCAGGATCGAACGGAATACCGTTTTTGTTACAGGTAAGGTGTGCGCGGCCCATAGCTTCTTCTGCGGCTTTACCTGTCAGGCCCATTGGGCGCAAATCAACCAATAAAACGTGTGTATCAGTGCCACCAGAAACAATGTCCAAACCGCCATCTTGCAGGGTTTTAGCCAATTTCTTGGCATTGGCCACGACGTTTTTGGCATATTCTTTAAATTCAGGACGCAGCGCTTCACCGAATGCAACAGCTTTACCTGCAATCACATGCTCAAGCGGGCCGCCCTGAATGCCGGGGAAAATGGCAGAATTGAACTTTTTGCCCAAGTCATCATTGCGAGAAACAATCATACCACCGCGTGGGCCGCGCAAAGTTTTGTGCGTGGTCGTTGTTGCCACGTCAGCAAAATCAAGTGGGTTTGGATGCTGACCACCAGCGACAAGACCTGCAAAGTGAGCCATATCAACCATGAAATACGCGCCAACCGAATCGGCAACTTCACGCATTTTCTCAAAATCAAAGAAACGCGGATATGCAGAACCACCGCCAATAATAAGCTTTGGTTTATGCTCTTTGGCCAGTTCTGCCATTTCACCATAATCAACCGTGTGTGTCTCACGGTCGACATTATAGGGCACAGCATTAAACCATTTACCAGATTGGTTGATCGCCATACCGTGGGTCAAGTGACCGCCCGCGGCAAGGTTTAGGCCCATAAAGGTATCGCCCGGTTTGATCAGCGCGAAAAATACGGCTTGGTTGGCTTGTGAACCGGAATTTGGTTGAACATTGGCATATGAGCAATCAAACAATTGTTTGGCGCGATCAATGGCTAATTGTTCGGTGACATCAACATTTTGGCAACCGCCATAATAGCGCCGCCCGGGATAGCCTTCGGCATATTTGTTGGTCAGGACAGAACCTTGCGCCTGCATCACGGCTTTTGAAACGATATTCTCGGACGCGATCAATTCGATCTCATCTTGCTGGCGGACCAATTCGGCATCAATAGTGGCCTGAACTTCAGGGTCCGTATCGACAAGATTGCCAGTGAAAAAGTTAGGGAATAATTTTTGCGCACTACCAGAAGATTGATCGGTCATGTGATGTCCTGCCATAAAAAGTCAATTAGAACGCTTCAATAGTCTGGTTAAGATAAAATATCAACCAGACAAAGCGACCATTATTGGCTTTTTAAGACAAGCGTGAGCTTAAGCCGGCATCAATTAAAGTTTGTGCGGGTTCTGGATCTTGTTATGCGGCGCTTGGAGATAGAGCGGGTCTGTGTTTTTTTGGTTTGTTTGATGGCAGCGCGAACAAAAGCCTGACGTACAACGCGGCGCGATTCCACTTTATCAAAACGATCATTATTTCGTTCGCAAATTGCCAATTCACGTTCAATAATTTTTGCCCCTGCCTGATCTAAAGAACGACAGCTTTTCATCCGCAAGGCGCGGATTTTACGTTCTGATCGCGAAAAACATTTTATCCAAATGCTGCGGTGCGTAAGCTCGTGGCGTTTGGCAAATTTTACAAAAGTTGCAAATTTACGGCGTAAATTGCGATTACCACCCGCCCCTTTAGCCAACTTTGGCAGCCTAATGGTAAAATGAGCACCAAGGCTTAAACGATTGAACCGGCAATATTTTTTACCAGGACTTAAGGTGGCAACTACTTTAGGAGTCGTTGTTATATTTGCATATGAGCGCTCTGAACTGAAAAAGCCCGTTGGTACATGCGTATTTCTATGAATAGATGCAGCGCTTGAACCTGAAACACTGTAATACTGATATGAAGTTGAAAACTTGGACCGTGCCTGGACCGTTGAAACGCTGACTGCGAGAACAACACCAGCTAAAGAGACTTTTGCCAACAGTTTAATTGAAGATCGTTTCATGTGTTCCCCAGAATATGCGTATTCAACCACTCTAGCGACTTTACCCTAGGGTGGCTATTAAAACTTCGCAAGAGAATTAATAAATTTCACGTTACGCTGCTTTGTCGCGTTTGAGGCCAAAAGCTGTCCACAATTCATCAAGTGCATCGGTGATGCGTTCAATCTCTTGTGGGCCATGCATTGGCGTTGGGGTTAAACGCAAACGCTCTGCCCCGCGTGGCACTGTGGGGTAATTGATCGGCTGAACGTAAATATCATACTTTTCCATCAACTGATCGGTCAATGATTTACAGATCACAGGATCACAAACCATGACAGGAACAATGTGGCTGACACTATGAACAACAGGCAACCCGCGTTCGGCCAGTTTTTCTTTTAATATTTTGGCGTGCAATTGCTGCAAACGGCGCTCTTCATCGCTGGTTTTAAGGTGACGAACACTCGCCAGTGCACCAGCAGCCAAGACGGGCGCTAAAGAGGTTGAGAAAATAAAGCCCGATGCATAGGTGCGAATGCAATCAACGATTTCGGCAGATGCAGTAATATAGCCGCCCATAACACCAAAGGCTTTGGCCAACGTGCCTTCGATAATATCA
>JALWJW010000251.1 GCA_026996935.1 Hyphomicrobiales bacterium | reverse complement strand
TTTGCGCAAGCGAATACCGATGGCTGCGATTTTATCTTCTACATCCAGACCTTTTTCCGGTCGTTTTACCCAAATGCCAACACGGTCTTCGCGGCGCTCGCCCTTAACATTAAATTGACTGAGTGTGTTGATGATCCATTGCTCTAAAGCGGTTACAAAAGCGCGAACATCACGCTGGCGTTTGTTGAGGTTTAACATAACATAGGCCACGCGTTGCCCTGGCCCGTGATAAGTGTATTGACCGCCACGCCCCGTGGCATAGACAGGAAAGCGATCGGGGTCGATCAGGTCGCTTTGATCGGCTGATGTGCCGGCGGTGTATAGGGGAGGGTGCTCAACCAGCCAGACACGTTCTGGCTGTTTGCCTTCAAAGATTGCCTGAGCCTCAAGCTCCATGCGTTCAACGGCTAAGGGGTAGGGGACCGGTGTGTTGGTGACTTCCCAAACAACAGGTTGATCTACATCCCCGTGCCAATTTAGTTTGCCTGATAAATCATCGCGCTTACGCATGGTTTGTTTGCCTGCTTTAGATGTCGGTGTTTACACGGTTTAAGTCTTTAGCACGATCTTGAAAAAGTAAAACGGGTTTTCTCCAACTTGCCACTTGATTTGCATTGGTTTGCTTGATAAACACGCGCCAACCTCAAAGTGCGGCCGTGGCGGAATTGGTAGACGCGCAGCGTTGAGGTCGCTGTGGGGTAACACCCGTGGAAGTTCGAGTCTTCTCGGCCGCACCATTCTATCATATTTTGTGCAAATGCCATTTAACCCCTTGAAAGCAAGGCGGTTGTTGGTGTTCGAGAATGGTGTTTTGACAGCATGAAATGCGCACAGTAAATGCAAGTCTTGGGGCGTTGTGCCTAAAGGAAAGTCTGACTGAAAACCTGAAATTTCAATGACTTGCAGGATACACCAACAGGTGTTCGATAAACTTTTCAAAATACATTTTAAACGACCCGATTTTACGGCTCAAGCCCATCATCCTTTCGGAGCCGCTCTTGCTCGCCTTGCCCTGATCTGGTTGAGCGAGAGGGCATTCGGCAAGGATGGCTACTCAGTTCCTGGCGCAATATGAAACCTGATTGATTTTCTCGTGGTTCATCGACACTATCCAGTCAGGTCCACCCAAAGCCTGCGCTCCGCAACGGTGTGTGAAAGCCGGATTTGAGAGTGGGGCGAAGTCATTTTGTGTGACAGCCCAATCGCTTTTCATCAAATTTGCGCAAGCGGCAGATATACAGTTTGATAGAACATTGCTGAAAAGCTATTTTTTGACTTGTTTATAGGTAAGTTGGGCTGTTCATGGGTGAGCTGCCTGTTTTAACCCGACATGGTCTTTTATAAAATCGGCAATGCCGGAGATGTCATCGGTATGAAAGGTTGGCAGTGGATTTTCTTCCATTTGGTTTTGATAGGCAATGGCGATGATATTCTCATCTTGTGGAGAGAGATTGCTTTTTCCTAAAGATGAATTGCGGACCTCAATTTTATCAAATTTTGCCCATTTATACCCTTCAATTAAAATGAGATCGCAAGCGCCAACATGTTCGATAACCTCATCAAGGCTTGGCTCATTTTCATTGCGCAACTCATGAATCATGGCCCAACGATTGCGTGAAACAATGGCAGTGCGTCGAGCCCCTGCTGAACGGAATTTATATGAGTCTCGAAATTTATGATCAATTTCAAAAGAGTGGTGGGCGTGTTTTATGTCCGAAACCGTATAGCCTCTGATGGTGAATTCTTCGATTAAGCGCTCGACCAAAGTGGTTTTGCCTGAGTCTTTCCAGCCAATAATACCAAAGATGGGTGGGGTGTTATTCATCATGATTAAACTCGATTCGTTCCTGCCCCGCTAAAACGGTAAAGCGCTTGCCACGCATGCGGCCAACTAAAGTCATACCGACCTGTCTTGCCAAATCAACACCCCAGGCGGTAAATCCAGAACGTGATAATAAAATTGGAATGCCCATTTTAGCGGTTTTGATCACCATTTCACTGGTTAAACGCCCAGTGGTGTAGAATGATTTATCATTGGGATTGATATTGTTAAGGAACATATAGCCAGCAATTTTATCCACGGCATTATGGCGGCCGACATCTTCAACATAAACCAGTGGTTTATTCTTCTCACATAAAACGCAACCATGAATGGCACCGGCTTTTAAATAAAGTGAGGGTACCGTGTTGATGGTTTTTTGCAGGTCATAAAGCCATGAGGTTTTTAGTGTTACATTCTGGTTGAGTTTGATGTCGTCAAACTGTTCCATGATATCGCCAAAAACGGTGCCTTGTGCGCAGCCTGATGTTTGGGTTTTTTTCTTTAACTTTTCTTCGTAATCGGTTTTGCGTTTGGTTCTAACGACGATGGTTTGAATATCATCATCATGGTCAATCGAGATGATTTCATCATCGGCAAGCAGCATGTTTTGATTGAGTAAATAGCCAACAGCCAGCAAATCTGGATAATCGCCAATTGTCATCATGGTGACAATTTCCTGACCATTTAAGAATAATGTGAGAGGGCGCTCAATAACAACTGAAATTTCAGTGTTTTTCCCATCTTGATCTATACCAGAAACTTGCTCAGATAGTTGCGAGTTTTCAGGAGATGGCGTTAATAAAAAGTCATGCATTGCTTTTCTTACCACTCAAATTTCATTGCTCCTAACTGAGCTAATATAAAAAAGTTTTGATACTGTACTATAGTCTTATTTGCGTTATGCTGGCGCATAATTATGCAATGAGTACCATCTAGACCGAAAACAGTTTTATTACTACGCCATTGCAAGAGCTGCGCAAAAGGCTTTGTTGTCAATATTTGCCCCGGTTAAAATGACAGCAATTACTTTGTCTTTTAAGTTTATTTTTTTACTTAGGACTGCAGCTAAACCAACGGCGGCACCTGGTTCCACAACTATTTTATAGTGTTCAAAGGCAAATAACATGGCTTGACGCACTTCATCATCACTAACGATCAGGCCGCCTGACAGTAATGGCTTACTTATAGAAAAGGTAAGCTCGTTAGGGATGGGAGTCATTATGGCATCGCAGATGGTTTTTCGGCCTTTTGGGTTTGCTACACGCTCACCAGCTAATAGCGAACGGCGGGTATCGTCAAACAGTTCCGGTTCAACGGCGAACACTTTGGTTAGGGGAGATAATGTATTCATGACAACAGCGCATGCAGCGGTGAGGCCTCCACTACCACATGGCACTAAAAGGGCATCTAATTGGGCATCTAATTGTTTGGCTCGCTGGAAAGTTTCATCGGCAATGGTACCACTACCGGCCATAACGCGGCGGTCTGCACCTGGTGGTACGTGAATACGTCTTGTTTCCTGTTGAATACGCATAACTACGTCTTCGCTGTTTTGAGTATT
>JALWJW010000250.1 GCA_026996935.1 Hyphomicrobiales bacterium | reverse complement strand
ACGTACTCAAACCCTACGCCTTTCCAACCGTCAAACCCTTGTTTGAGATAACGCAAATTAAAGCCTGGAGTGTGTCGCATTGAATTGAATTCACTTTACTGACATGAACGGTATTGTTTCTCAAGGTTTGTCTCATACCAGCAATTAGATGCTTGAACCCATATAAGCACAACACGCACGAAGTCAGGCAATTTTTTGGGTGTCACTTGCTTGATCTCATAATCGTCATCGCCTTTCAATATAAGCTTGGTGCATGTTTAAAAATGTGATTTGTAATTACTATAATAATATGTCAGTATTGTTTACCTAATTTAGAATCCCATACTACTAAGGATACTTTGTAATGCCTGTTGATCATCATTTGAGCGATACTGAACTGGAAGATGTCACGCTGGGTGATAAGTATGACTTATCTAAATCCACTGTTTTCTTGTCGGGTACGCAGGCAATTATTCGTTTAACTTTGATGCAAAAGGTGCGCGATAAGGCGGCTGGTTTAAATACGGCCGGTTATGTGACGGGGTATCGTGGTTCGCCTGTTGGCGGGTTAGATCAGCAGTTTGCTCGAGCCAAGAAAGTGATTAGTGCGTATGATGTTAAGTTTGAACCGGGATTAAACGAAGATATTGCGGCCACGGCCATTTGGGGTTCTCAGCAGGCGCAAATGCGCGGTGAGGGTGCTTTTGATGGCGTGTTCGGGGTTTGGTATGGCAAGGGACCGGGCGTTGATCGCACAGGCGATGTGTTTCGCCATGCAAATTCAGCCGGCACCGCCGAACATGGCGGTGTATTGGTTCTGGCTGGTGATGACCATGCCGCGGAAAGCTCAACCGTACCACATCAGTCTGAATTTGCCCTTATGGATGCAATGATGCCGATTTTGAATCCTGCAGGGGTTCAAGAGATTATTGATTATGGCATTTATGGTTTTGCCTTATCGCGTTATTGCGGGTGCTGGGTTGGTTTTAAAGCGGTGCATGATAATATTGAATCAACTGCCATTGTTGATGGCTCGGTTGATCGGGTTAAAATCAAATATCCCAAAAATTTTGACATGCCCAAAGGTGGATTGAATATTCGACCTGGTGATAATCGCTTTGAACAGGAAGAGCGATTGCATACGCATAAGCGGTTTGCAGCGGCAGCATTTGCGCGGGCTAACAAATTAGACAACATCATTTTTTCTGGCGGCAAGCGGGCCAAAATCGGTATTGTTGCGGCGGGTAAAAGTTATTTGGATGTTCGACAAGCCCTTGAGGACTTGGCTATTTCGCAAGACGTGGCTGAAAAGCTTGGTGTTCGATTGCTGAAAATCGGCATGGTGTGGCCGCTTGACCCGCAGATTGTTGCTGAATTTGCCAAGGGTTTAGACCAGATTATTGTGGTTGAGGAAAAACGCTCGCTGATTGAAACGCAAATTCGCGAGCAATTGTTTGAGATGAAATCTCGCCCGCAGGTTATTGGTAAAAAAGATGAAAGCGGTGAACATT
The DNA here is from genome assembly GCA_026996935.1 of Hyphomicrobiales bacterium. Lineage (GTDB taxonomy): Bacteria > Pseudomonadota > Alphaproteobacteria > Rhizobiales > Aestuariivirgaceae > JALWJW01. The sequence goes on along the minus strand of JALWJW010000250.1, from coordinate 1,895 downwards.
TATTCCCGGCGTTTCGCACATTAGAGCCGAACCAGATTGCCGTTGAACTGGCAAAACGTATTTTAAAGAAACGTAACAACAAAGATGTGGCCGCTCGGCTTGATACGATTGAGCAGGCCATGGGCAAAGTGAGCAATGCGGCAGACCTTGCCGAACGCGTGCCGTATTTTTGTTCTGGCTGTCCGCACAATTCCTCAACTAAAGTGCCCGAAGGTGGGCGCGCTTATGCGGGGATTGGTTGTCACTGGATGGTGCAATTGGTGCCGGGCAGGCGCACAGAAGGGGCAACCCATATGGGCGGTGAGGGCGCGAACTGGATTGGTGAAGCGCCATTTTCCACCCGCAATCACGTGTTTCAAAACCTTGGCGATGGCACATATAATCACTCAGGCATTTTGGCTATTCGAGCGGCGATTGCTTCAGGGGTCAATATTACCTACAAAATATTGTTTAATGATGCCGTGGCGATGACGGGTGGTCAGGAACATGAAGGCAATTTATCTGTGCCGCAAATTGCGCGGCAAATGCGGGCTGAAGGGGTGGAACGCATTGCGGTGGTTTCTGATGAGCCGAACAAATATCCCTCAAATGCAGGCTTTCCGATTGGGGTGACTTTTGATCATCGCGATGATCTGGAGACTGTTCAAAAAGAGCTGATGGACCTTAAAGGCACAACGGTGTTGATTTATGATCAAACCTGCGCGGCAGAAAAGCGCCGCCGCCGCAAACGTGGTACGTTCCCTGATCCTGCAAAGCGGGTGTTTATCAATGAAGCAGTTTGTGAAGGTTGCGGGGATTGCGGGGTGCAATCAAACTGCGTGGCCATTGCCCCTGTTGAAACAGATTTTGGCCGTAAGCGTCAGATCGATCAGAATATGTGCAATAAGGATTATTCTTGCGTCAACGGATTTTGCCCCAGTTTTGTAACGGTTGAAGGCGGGGAACTGCGCAAGCCTAGTAAAAAACCTTTGGCTGCTGGCGATACGGCTCAAGGCAAAATTTTTGAGGTGTTGCCAGATCCACAATTGCCAGATTTGAGTGAGCGGGCCTGGTCGATGATTATTACGGGCATTGGTGGCACGGGTGTTGTCACCATTGGCCAGTTGCTTGGTATGGCTGCGCGGCTTGAAGGTAAAGGCACGGGCATTATTGATATGGCTGGCTTGGCGCAGAAAAACGGCGCTGTTGTCACCCATATGAAAATTTCAGCCAAACCTGAAGATATTTCAACCATTCGTATTGCAGCAGGTGGTGCAGATTTATTGCTGGGTTGTGATCTGGTCACATCGGCTTCTGAGCGAAACTTGTCGCGGCTTTCACAAGGTCGCTCGCATGCGGTGATTAACTCGCATGAAGTGATGCCAGCGCAATTTACCCATAATGCGGACTTTTTGTTACCGGCTGAACGGATGCATATGCAGTTGCAAGCGCGCATGGATAAGGGCAATGTTTTTTTTGCCGATGCAACGCGTATTGCCGAGGCGTTGCTGGGTAATTCTATTGCCGCCAATCTGTTTACTTTGGGCATGGCGTATCAGAAAGGTTTGGTGCCGGTAAGTGATGCGGCGATTGAAAAAGCCATTGAGCTTAATGGTGTTGCCATTGAAATGAATAAGCAGGCGTTTTTGTGGGGACGAAGGGCTGTTCATAATATGGCCGGTGTTGAAGCTGTGGTTGGAACGGGTGAGGTTGTAGAAGCCAAACCTGAAACCCTTGATGAAATGGTCAATAAACGCGCTGCTTTCCTAACTGAATATCAAGATGCTGTCTATGCTGATACTTATCGCAAATTCGTCAATCGTGTGCGCACGGTTGAAGCTGATACGGGAACCAAGCAGCGTGCGTTAAGCGAGGCGGTGGCAAAGTATCTGTTTAAGCTGATGGCTTATAAGGAT
>JALWJW010000249.1 GCA_026996935.1 Hyphomicrobiales bacterium | reverse complement strand
GCGTGATCGTTTTAATTTCTCAATACCGCCCATGAGGAACAACGCGGCGATGCTATCAAGCAAGGCCAGCATGAACGCCAAGATGAAGAACCAGCTTGAAAGCGGCAAGACCGGGGCAGGTTCATAGCTGGCAAAGGTTTGGTTCGGGGCCGCGGTAGACAGCGCGGTTAATTGGGTTGGTTCGACTTTAAGATTAAGGGCCAAAATATTGGCACTGCGTTTGTAAAACCCAGCGGGATGAATGGCGGAAACCTTTGTGGTTTTGATGTCGGCCAATTTGATCGGTTTTGCATGGGCAGGGGGTGGGGATAAGCGACCATAGCCATCAAGGCTTGATTGTGGTGTAAAGCCTTGTGAATAAATGCTGGTATCAAATGTTGCTTTGGTCTGATTGGTCGTTGTTGTTGTCACTGCCGGGGCCAGATCAAGAATGCGGTTGAGGATTTCAACAAACAGGCCAGATAAAGGCAAATCTGACCAATCCGGGTTTGCGGTCACATGAATAAGAACAACCAGTCCTGTGCCTTGTGCTTTGGCGGTGATAAGCGGTGTGCCGTCTTTAAGGCTAGCCCATACGTGACCTGAAAGTTGGGCTGTGGGTTCGGCCAATATCTGGCGGGTGACTTTTACTTCGTGATTGAGATTTAACCCGGCTAGTGGTGAGTTCTTGGCAAAGGGGGCAAGGCTTTGGGGTTTCTCCCAGCTTAAAGCACTGCCCAGATCGCGCCCGCCCTGTCGTAACTCAACGGGGATTAATGGATCGTTTTCCGTTGCGCTTTGTCCTGTTGTTTTGGCTAATCGTGGGCCAGCAAAACGCACGAGAACACCGCCATTATTTACCCATTTTTCAATGGCGGTACGATCTTTGGGGGCGATGGTGCCAATATCTGCCATAACCAGCATGGACAGGCCCGATTGAATGAGTTTTGCGGTGCTGGTTTCATCATCTTGTTCTATCAACTCAGCCGATGGGGACAAGGCGCGGGTGACGTAATAAAGGGGAGACAGTAAGGGTTGGGCAAGGGCGTTGCTTTCGCCTGATACAATGCCAACGGTTTTACGTCGCCAGCGATCATCAAGCAAATGAATGGCTGCACCGTGGCGTTGGCCTGATATTTCGATACGTGAGGCTTCATTGCGCAGGGCTAGCGGGAGTTTTATGGCAACGGTGGTGGTGGTTTTTCCAGCGGCAAACTTAACTGGTGCGGAGGCTAAGCTGCGGCCATTGCGGGCGACAAGATTGATGGTGGCGTTTTGAGGGTTTGCCGCAAGATTGCGATAGGCTGAGATGAGGATTTTGCCGTCTTTGCGCTTGGGACCGCTTAAAGCAAAAGGCAGGTTTGCAGCGTTAGGTGTGAAAATTTTAAGTGCTGAGTTTGTTTTGGTGAGGGCTTTTAGTCCTGCGATAAATTTCGTTGTTGATGGCTTGTTGTTTGAGCGTCCATTGGATAGCCAGACGATTTGCAGGGCTTTTGCATCACCAAACATTTTGATGATCTTGTTTAATTGTCGGATGCGTTCAATTTCGCGGCTTTGCGGTTGAATGGCGCTGGCAAGTTGTTTGGCGGTTTGGGCATTGGTGAACTGGCTGTTTAATATTGTTGGGGTTTGGCGTGGCGCTGTGATGGATGGTGACAGGGCGATAGGCACACCTTTGATGCCAGCGGCTGCAATGGTTTGTTGCAAAACAGTTTGACGGGCGGGCCAGTCATTGGCGCTGGACCAGTCATTATCAACAATGATGAGCAATGGGTTTTTGTTGAGATCGCCATTTTTATTGCCACCAATAATTGGTCCTGCGATGGCTAAAATGATGGCGGTTGCCAAACCAAGACGCAACACGATGAGCCACCAGGGCGTGTGGTCACTTTCTTCTTCTTTGGAGATTAAATCCAACAGCAATCGAAATGGCGGGAATTTCACTGATTGTGGTTTTGGCGGGGTGAAACGTAAGAGCCAATAGATGATTGGGAGTAACACCAAAGCGCCCAGCGCAAGCGGGTTGGTGAAACTTAAGCTTGAAAATATGGAGGTGAGCCAACTCATATTATGCGCTGCCTCGAACCGATTGGCTGATTTGACCTGAAATGAGGTGATGAAGTTTTAGCAGGGCAATGTGGGCTGGTTGGTCGGTGTGATGAAGGGTGAAGGTCCATCCAAGGCTTGCAGCAAGGTCGCGCAATTGTGCGCGGTGATGGTTGAGTTTTTCAATATATTCGGTCTTTAGCGTTTGGGCTTTGCCTGTCAACAATTTGGCATTTGATTCTGTATCGGCAAATTCTACCCGACCCGTGAACGGAAAGGTTTCTTCTATCGGATCGAAAATCTGCACCAGATGTCCTTTGGTTTGGGTGTTGGCAAGTGCGTGGAGGCTTTGTTTTATCTCGCTGATGGGCGATAAAAAATCACCAAACAAAACAGCAGATGAAAAGCGCGGTAAGCTTTGGCCTTGGGGTAAACTGTGCGTTGTATTTTGATTAGGAGATGTTTCATACCAATCAGATAATTGGTTGAGGGTGGCACGTGTGTGACCAGGATTGAACGGGGCATCAAGAGCGGCAACGCGCTCGCCAGCTTTTACAGATAAGATACTCAGCGCTAGTGCTAAAGTGGCGGCGCGATCATATTTGGTTGTGTTGGATAAATGGGATTTGTATTGCATAGCAGGTGTCGGGCTGGCCCATGTCCATAAGGTGTTTGTTGCGGCCCATTCATTCTCGCGGATGAAAAGCCGATTGCTTTTTCCGGAACGGCGCCAATCAATGCGGTGGGCGGCATCGCCAGCGCTATAGGGGCGGTATTGCCAAAAGTCTTCGCCTGGCCCCGCGCGTCGTCTGCCGTGAACGCCATGGACAACGGTGTCGGCAATTTTTTCTGCCGCGATTAAAAGCGAGGGGAAAGCTTGTGCAACGCTTTCGGCCTGATGGCGAATATTTGGGACGGGTTGGGGCATTTGATCAGATGATTTGACTTTTTAGATGGTCAATGACGCTATCGATGGTGTGACCATCGGCGCGGGCGGCAAAGGACAAAGCCATGCGGTGGCGCAAGGCCGGGTTGGCCAATTCAAGTACATCATCAACCGACGGGGACAATCTTCCATCGAGCAAGGCTTTGGCGCGGACACCAAGCATGAGGGCTTGACTGGCCCGTGGGCCCGGGCCCCAAGTAATGTTGTCGTTGATGAAATCGCTGGCCTCATTTCCCGGCCTTGCCAATCGAACAATTTTCAAAATGGCATCGGCAATTTTTTCACCAACAGGAATGAGGCGGACAAGCTTTTGTGCCTCCATCAGTTCGTTACGGCTAAGGATGGCTTTAGCGGTTTTTTCTTTGGTGCCAGTGGTGGCAAACAACATGCGGCGCTCTGATTCAAGATCAGGATAGGCGATGTCTATTTCAAAGATGAAACGATCAAGCTGGGCTTCGGGCAGGGGATATGTGCCTTCCTGCTCAATCGGGTTTTGGGTGGCCAGCACGTGAAAGGGTTCCGGCAAATCATGGCGCACACCGCCAACGGTAATGTGGTGTTCCTGCATGGCCTGCAACAGGGCTGATTGAGTGCGCGGGCTGGCGCGATTGATTTCATCGGCCATGAGTAACTGGCAAAATACAGGGCCGGGAACAAAGCGGAACTGGCGTTTGCCATCATCACTTTCGTCTAAAATTTCAGTGCCTAGAATATCAGCCGGCATAAGGTCGGGGGTGAACTGGATGCGTTTGTCAGACAGGCCAAGCACGGTGCCAAGGGTGATGGCCAGTTTGGTTTTTGCAAGGCCGGGTGCGCCCACCATTAAGGCATGGCCACCGCTTAAAATGGCGGTGAGCGCCAAATCAATTGCGTTGTCCTGACCGAAAATAATGTCGCTGATTTCGGTCTTTGCTTTGACCAGTTTTTGCGCTGTAACATCAAGTTCATCAAGAACTTTCTGATCGGTGTTATTGATGCTGTTCATAAATATCTACAACCCTTAATATGGGCGCTCCCGATTGTTTTCTTTATTGTTGCATAGAATGGACTTTTCAGCTTCAAAAGAAAAGGCGTAATATGATGTTTAGATTATGTCATGTTACAGAGAATGACCAATTTTTAACTTAGGTTCACATTATGGTGAAAATGAAAACGCCTGTTGATGCGGCAAATCCGTTAAAGGGATTAGCGCAGGTGCGAAAATCGAGGGGTGAAAAAGGCTTGCCGCCCGTGCATTTATGGAACCCGCCATTGTGTGGTGATATTGATATGCGGATTGATCGCGATGGCACGTGGTTTTATCTTGGCTCGCCTATTGGCCGTAAAGAATTGGTCAAGTTATTTGCCAGCGTTTTGCGCCATGATGAAGACGGGGTGCATTATCTGGTGACACCTGTTGAAAAGTGTTCTGTTGAAATTGAAGATGCGCCGTTTTTGGCGGTGCGGATGAAGGTGACAGGTGTGGGGAAAGATCAAATTATTGAATTTGAAACCAGTGTTGATGATGTGGTGGCGGTTGATGAGGAACACCCTTTGCGGTTTGAAACCGAACAAGACACCGATGGTTTAAAGCCTTATGTGTTGGTGCGTGCGCGTTTGGAGGCTTTGGTAAATCGGGCATTGTTTTATGATTTGGTCGCGTTGGGGGTGGTTGAGTCGCATAATGGCGATGACTGGTTTGGGGTTTGGTCATCTGGGGTGTTTTGGCCAATGGCTTTGGCTAAAGATATTGGTGTTGATGTTGAGTGATTATACGCAATATTTATCGCCGTTTTTAAAGCGGGCGCAACGATGTTTGCGTGGTCGCGCTGATGAGGCTTTAATTGGTTCAACTGTGGCAAAACCTGCGGCGGTGTTGGTGCCTGTTGTGGAACGATCGCACGGGTTAAATGTTTTACTGACGCAGCGCAGTGATAAATTGCCAACCCATGCGGGACAGATTGCCTTTCCGGGCGGTAAAATTGATGTAGGTGATACATCACCATTGGATGCGGCGCTGCGTGAGACGTTTGAAGAAACGGGTATTGAGCGGCGTTTTGTTGAGCCTGTTGGGTATTTGGATACGTTTGAGACAGGGACGGGCTTTTGTATTGTGCCTGTGGTCGGGGTTATTTCTCATGGTTTTGAACTGGTGCCAGAACCGGGAGAAGTGACAGACATTTTTGAGGTGCCGCTGGCCTTTTTGATGGAACCGAGAAACCATATTCATAAAAGCGTAATGTGGAAAGGCAAGATGCGGTCGTTTTATGAGATGCCGTATGAGGGGCGTTATATTTGGGGCGTGACGGCGGCAATGTTGCGCAATATGTCTTTGAAGATGAATGATGGTTGAGACTTTAAAAAAACAGGCATGGTTGAACGATAAGCGATTGCATCGTTTGTTTGAAACGATTGAAGCGGCAGGCGGACAAATTCGAATTGCCGGTGGTGCTGTGCGTAATGGTCTTTGGGGATTGCCGATCAGTGATATTGATGCAGCAACAACTTTAACGCCTGATGTGGTTTTAAATGTTTGTAAAAAAGCTGGTTTTGTGGTGCATCCAACAGGGTTGCAGCATGGCACAATCACGGTTGTGGTTGATGGACTTGTGGTGGAAGTAACGACCTTGCGTACCGATATCAAAACTGATGGTCGCCATGCTCAGGTCGGTTTTACGACCAATTGGTATGATGATGCGATGCGGCGGGATTTTACCATCAATGCACTTTATTGTGATTTATCCGGGCAGGTTTTTGATGAGACAGGCTGTGGTCTTGAAGATATAAGGCTAAAGCGCATTGTATTTGTTGGCAATGCGCAACAACGGATCAAAGAAGACTATTTGCGTATTTTACGGTTCTTTCGATTTGAGGCGCGGTTTGGTAATGGAGCGCTTGATGAGACAGGTTTGGCGGCGTGTGTTACGCTTAAACAAGGTTTGAAATCTTTGTCGGTTGAACGCATTTGGGCCGAGTTGTCGAAAACACTTGTGGCGGTGCGTGGCTATCCGATCATCGCAGAAATGTTTAATCAAGGCATCTTGCAGGAATTGCTTGATGATGTGTCGGTCTCAAGTGATTTGGCGCGTTTGTATGAGATTGAAGCCAGTCATGGTTTTGAACCAAATGCAATACGCCGGCTTGGCTGCTTAACGGATGATGTATCTCATTGGCATTTGTCTGGTGATGAAAAGAGCCGGTTTAAGGGGCTGAAAAAGTTACCTGATTTGTCTCCGTTGCTGGATGAGCAACGCCAACAGGTTATGTTGTATGAAAACGGACCGCAGGTGTTTTTTGATTGTTGTTTGATGAACTGGGCGCGCTCAGATAGTGATGTGGATGCTGATGATTGGATGATGTTGAGCCAATTGCCAAAGCGCTGGTCGATACCCACTTTCCCCGTGAAGGGAAAAGACCTGATTGGGATTGGCATTAAAGCGGGTAAAGAGATGGGTGGGATGTTGTCTGATTTGGAAGCAGATTGGAAACACAGTGGTTTTAGTGCGACAAAACAACAGTTGCTGGATGCTGTTTTAGCTAAAAGGCTTAATTAAAATCAATTACTGCGACGGATTATAGTGGCATTAGCGTTTAATGAATTTGGGCAAGTCATGCTACTTGCTAAAACCTCAGTATTATTAGCAAATTACCCTTGTTTGGGGACTTTATTAGAGAGCAACAATGGCCTTCCTTAAAAAACTTTTGATTCTTCCTCCTATTCTTATTGGTGTTGCTGTTTTCATGTATATGAAAAGCAAACGGGTTGAATTGGCCCCGCAAGCTGCCAGTGAGGTGGCGCAAATTGTGCGGGTGATTGAAGCTAAAAAAATGCCTGTTGTGCCGGTTGTGCGCGGTTTTGGGGCGGTAACGCCTGGCAAGTCATGGGTTGCAACATCACGGGTTTCTGGAGAAATAATTGAAGTTTATCCGGGCTTGAAAAAGGGCAGTATTGTTGACGCCGGAACGGTAATCATTAAAATTTCTCCCGTTGATTATGACCTGGCCATTGCTCAGGCAAAGGCCAATATTCGCTCAACTGAAGCTAGAATTGCTGAACTTGGGGTTAATGTTGAAAACACCAAAGCATTGCTGGAGCTGGAAAAACAAACGCTCGATATTAGCAATAAGGAGCTGTCCCGTCAGAAAAAGCTGGTTAAACAGGGCACTGTTTCGAGAGCTTCTTACGATAAAGTAATTCGTGATACGGTTAATCAGCGTAAAAAGGTTTTGGATTTACAAAATAAATTGCGACTTATTCCAACGCAATTATCTGTTCAGCAAGAGCAAAAGGCTGTGTTTGAATCTCAACTTGAGGCCGCCAAACTAAACCTTGATCGCACACAGATTAAAATCCCTTTTACCGCGCGCATTTCCTCGGTTAATGCTGAGATTGCGCAATTTGCTCAACCAGGTCAGACTTTGGCGAAGGCCGACGGGGTGGAAAAGGCCGAAATTGAAGCGCAAATTCCAATTGATCGATTTTTCTCTCTGATTGCAGCGGCGGCTGGAAATGGCGTGCCAAAGGGGTTGAATTCAAAAAGCCTTGATAAAATGATTGAGACTCTGGGGTTGAAGGTTTCTGTGGTTTTGCAGGCCGGTAAAGCCAAGATTAAGTGGAAAGCCCGTTTTGCCCGAATCAGTGATTCAATTGATCCTAAAACTCGCACGATTGGTATTATTGCCGTGGTTGATGGGGCTTATACCAAGGCCCAACCGGGTAAGCGCCCGCCATTAAGTAAAGGCTTGTTTGTTGAGGTTGAAGTGAGTGCGCGCGCGGTGGGTACTCATTTTGTTGTGCCTCGTTTAGCCTTGCGCGCCGGCCAGCTTTTAGTGGTTGATAAAGACAACCGTTTGGCGTTTCGCGATGTTGTTACCGGTTTTGAACAAGGTGATATTGTGACTGTCACTAAGGGGTTAAATGAGGGCGATAAAGTTATCGTTTCTGATATTAGCCCGGCGATTGCGGGGATGCTGCTGGAGCCTCAAATTGATGTGGTTTTAGAAAAAAGAATCAAAGCTGATGCCAGCGGTGTTGATGCGGGCAAGGGTGATGAACAATGATCCGTTATTTTGTTAAGCACCCGACAGCGGCAAACCTGCTTATGCTTGCCCTTATTGTTCTGGGGCTGTTTGCTGCGCCAACTTTGCAGCGCGAAACTTTCCCGCGTTTGGAAGCGCGCAGTGTTGAAGTACGCGCGGTTTATCCCGGTGCGCGCCCTGAAGATGTTGAAGAAGGGGTGTGTCAGCGGATTGAAGATGCTGTTGATGGGGTTTCTGATGTTGATGAAATAACCTGTGAGGCTAATGAGGGGTTTGCCAGGGCGGTTGTTAAAATGCGTGAAGGCAGTGACCTAGACCGTTTTGCATCTGATGTTAAAGCTGAAATTGAGGCGATAACCAATTTTCCCGATCAAGTTGAAAAGCCCGTTATCAAACAATTGGGCCGTACCGATTTTGTGGCATCGGTTGTGGTTAGTGGTCCATCAAAAAAGACTGAATTAAAAGCCTATGCAGAAGAGCTTAAAGATAAACTGTTGCGGGCAGGGGGGATTCCCAAAGTTAAGATAAAAGGGTTTTCAGATCGGCAAATCAGGATTGAACTTTCTGATGTGGCTTTGCGTCAACATGGCTTAAATGCCAGTGATATTGCCAATGCAATCAGACGGCAAAATGTTGATTTGCCTGCGGGGAGCTTAAAAACGCAGGACCGTGAATTGTTGGTTCGTTTCGCCGATCAGCGTAAAACTGTTAAAGACATTGCTAAACTGGTGGTGGTTTCAAGTACGGGTGGTGGTGAAATTCATCTTGGTGATATTGCCACGATTACTGATCGGTTTGAACTGGATGAGGAAAAAACCATTTTCAATGGCAAGATTGCCGCGATCCTGGATATTTCAAAAACTGAGGCTGAAGATACGCTGAATGTTATTGCCAGGGTTCAAGAGGTTTTGGCAAAAGAACGCATGGTTGCACCACCTGGTATTTCCCTGGTGGTTTCAAATGACAAGTCAACCACGGTGCGAGATCGGTTGCGCTTGCTTTTGACCAATGGCGGACAAGGGTTGGTTCTTGTATTGTTGGTTTTGTGGCTGTTTTTTGGGGTGCGGTATTCGTTTTGGGTGGCGGCTGGCTTACCGGTTTCGTTCCTTGGGGCATTTGCCATGATGGCGTATTTTGGTTTCACCATCAATATGCTGACCATGGTGGGTTTGCTGATTGTTATTGGCCTGCTGATGGATGATGCCATTGTGATTGCCGAGAATGTGGCGGCACAACGCGCCAAGGGTAAGACACCTATGCAAGCGGCCATTGATGGTGCAGAGCAGGTTTTTCCCAGTGTTTTTGCCTCATTTATTACCACTACGTGTATTTTTGGTTCATTGGCATTTTTGAAAGGCGATATTGGCCAAATTCTTAAAGTTGTGCCGATTGTCATGTTGATGGTGCTTGTCGTTTCATTGATTGAAGCGTTCTTTATTTTACCTCACCATCTTGGTCATGCGCTTGAGAAGATGGGGAAAGAAGAAGGAGTTGTACAAAAGTTCTGTAATGGCTGGATTAATCGCTTTGCTACAAATGTGATCTACCCATTGGTCAGTTTAGCGGTACGTTGGCGGTATTTAACAATGGGTATTGTTATCGGTGCGATGATTATAACAGTGGGTGCACTTGCAGGTGGCTTGCTAAAATTTGCCCCATTCCCCAAACTTGATGGTGATGTGATGGAGGCGCGAATTTTATTACCACAAGGTACGCCTCTGCATCGTACTGAAGAAGTAGTCGCAAAAGTGAATGCGGCGTTGAAGCGGGTGAATGAAAAGCTCACACCACAACAACCGGGCGGTAGAAAACTGGTTGAAAACGTAACTTTGAAATACAATACCAATAAAGATGCGCATGAAAGCGGGTCGCACGTTGCAACGATTACGGCTGATTTATTACCCTCAGAGGAACGTTCATCACGCATTGATGATGTAATGGAACTCTGGCGCAATGAAACAGGAAAAATTGCTGATGTGATCTCAATCAAGTTTGCTGAAACGGTGATTGGGCCGGGTGGTTTAGACATTGATATTCGTATGCACGGGCGTGATTTGAAAGCCTTAAAGAGTGCTTCAATTGAGCTGCAACAATGGTTGAAACAATTTAAAGGGGTTAATAATGTCATTGATGATTTACGTCCCGGTAAACCAGAAGTGGCGATAACGTTGAAAGAAGGGGCTTCCAGTCTTGGCATTGATGCGCGGCTGATTGCTGACCAGTTACGTTCTTCCTTTTTTGGTACCACTGTGAGCGAAATTCAAAATGGTTCTGAATCTTTTGAAATTGATGTGCGCTTGAAAAAGGATGATCGCGACAGCTTGTCGGATTTGGACTATTTTACCATTGCTCTTAAAGACGGCAAGCGGGTGCCGCTAGGTGTGATTGCTAATATTTCATCAGATAGAGGGTTCTCACGGATTAATCGGGTTGATGGCCTGCGTACGGTGACGGTGCAGGGTGATGTGGATGTTCGCTATATTAATGCAGGTGAAGTTCTGGCCAAAGCTCAAGAGGAAATGTTCCCGAAATTGAGGGCGAAATACCCGTCTATTTCAATGGCTTTGGAAGGAGCGAACAATGATGCCAAGAAAACTCAGAAATCTATGATCGCAGGGTTTGTTGTTGGTTTGATCGGGGTGTTCTTGCTGTTATCGTTCCAGTTCAGGTCTTATGTGGAACCGTTTGTGGTGATGCTTATTATTCCGTTTGCTTTCATCGGATCGGTTTGGGGTCATGTGGCATTGGGGCTTGATTTTACCATGCCGTCAATGTTGGGGTTTGTGGCGCTGGCAGGTGTGGTGGTGAATGATAGTATTTTGCTGGTTAATTTTATCAAGCACCATCATGGTACAACCAAAAGTGTGGTTGAGGCTGCTCCAATGGCCAGTCAGGCGCGGTTTAGGGCGATTTTATTGACTTCGCTGACCACGGTTGTCGGTTTAACACCAATGTTGTTTGAATCCAGTTTGCAAGCACAGATTTTGATTCCGCTGGTTGCCAGTCTTGCTTTTGGTTTGGTTGCTGCAACAATGCTGGTGTTGTTTGTGGTGCCATCGTTTTATGCGATCATTGATGATGCGGGCTGGGCCAAATTGGATTAAGCCGTAATATGATAAATGATGGACCGGGAAATGGTTAAGTATATCTTAACGTGTTGCTTTGGTTTGATACAATTTTTTGATAGATTGTCGATAGTATAGAATTTATCGGGGCTATTTTAAAAATGTCATTTGTTTGTGCATTGGAAAATGGTGCATTTATCCATGAACCGCGCAAAGATAGAGTCAATGAACTGGCTTTTGAAGTGCGTGGAAATCTTGCGCCATTTGTCGAGGTCATTTTGCGAAATGGCGAAGGCTTGGTTGTTGATAAGCAATCGATTTTGCAACATGACTTTGGTTTGACAGTGCGGCCATGGCCAGGGCTTGATGATAGCCGCTGGCTGGTGGTTAATGCATCTCATCAAGATGAGTTGGGTGTGATGCTGACATCACGAGAACCCGGGTTTGCAGGGGCTTTTGATTTAAATGAATATGCGGGCAGATTAATCTGCCCATCGACATCTTTGCTGGCCAATGGGCCGGGGGTGCAGGCTTGTTATTATGCAAAGTTTAAGCGACTTGGCATTACCTTGGTTTTGCTTGAGGGTAATGGCTGGGCGTTTTTGGCCAGTCGTGGTGATGTATTTGAATATCAGTTGAAAGCAGGCGAAAAAGTGTGTGTTCGCGCCCATAGTGTTGCGGCAATGGCGGCAACGGTGGACTTTGATCCTTCGCATCCGATTTGCAAAATGCAAGACCCTGATGGGAAGATGCAGTTTGCATTACTCACAGGGCCGGGCAAAATCTGGCTTCAATCTGTGCATAACACGCCACCGCCAACGAAAAGACAAAAGAAACAGCTCGATATTGTCAGCAGTTTGCCACAGGTTCAAGAAATGCAATTGGGTGAGCTTGCATTAAGGCCAGGTTCTGGCGCATAAGTGTCTGTATGACAGATATAATTAAAACAGCTTTAGTAACGGGTGCGAGCAAACGTATCGGTAAGCAAATCGCACTTGATTTAGCGCGCGATGGGTGGGCGGTTGCTATTCATTATGCAAAATCTCAACTTGCGGCTCAAGAATTGGTTGATGAAATTTTATTGATGGGCGGTGAAGCCATTTCAGTTGGTGGTGATTTAGCCGATGAAAAATCGCCGCAAAAAATCATCAACTCTTGTGTGGATGGTTTGGGGCCGTTGACCTTATTGGTGAATAATGCTTCACGTTTTGAACGCGATGATCTCAGCGATATGAGTGTTGATGGTTGGGATTTGCACAGTCACATTAATTTGCGCGCACCGGTGTTTTTGGCTCAAAGTTTTGCGGCACAATTGCCGGACGATCAAAAGGGTAATATTATCAATTTAATTGACCAGCGGGTGTGGCGGTTAAACCCTGAGTTTTATTCTTATACGGTCTCAAAAGCAGGGCTTTGGGCGGCAACGCAAACCATGGCGCAAAGTTTAGCGCCGCGTATTCGGGTGAATGCGATTGGCCCGGGGCCTGCTTTGCCATCATCGCGCATGGATGCAAGTGAGTTTGAAAAACAGTGCAGTTTAACACCGCTTGAAACAGGCACTAATCCGCAAGAGATTTCGTCGGCTTTGCGGTTTATATTATCAACTCCGTCAATGACAGGGCAGATGATTGCCCTTGATGGTGGTCAGCATCTGGCGTGGAAAACGCCTGATGTGGTTGAGGTTTCCGAATAGGATAGAAAATGAATGATTTAACCAGAACTATCGTTTATGGCATTGCCAGTGATGCTGACAAAATTCGTCACGTGTTTGTGCGAGACTTAAAACTCAAAGCCATGCTTGGGGTTTATGAACACGAACAGCTTGAACCGCAATATGTTATTATCAATGTGGATTTATCTGTGCGTGAACATGGTGAGCCGCTTGAAGACGATATTCAAAATGTGGTTTCATATGAGCATGTGGTCAATCATATCAAAGATATTATTGCCGATGGGCATGTGCATTTGGTGGAAACTTTGGCAGAAATGATTGCTGAAGAATGTTTGAAAAACAAATGGACGATTGCGGTTCGGGTACGGGTGGAAAAACCTGATATTATTCCAGAAGCAACCAGTGTTGGTGTGGAGATTGAACGAGTTAAATAAGACCGATACGCCGCCTGACAATGAGGAGGAGAAAGCTGTGAGCGATCCTCAGCGCGGCGCTGATGTTATTAAATCTTTTGTCAAAACCTTGCCGAATAAACCTGGTGTTTATCGCATGTTTAATGACAAAGGTGATGTGCTGTATGTGGGCAAAGCCCGCTCACTGAAAAACCGTGTGACGAATTATACGCGCATTGGTGGCCATACCAATCGCATTGCGGCGATGATTTCCAATACCGTATCGATGGAGTTTGTCACAACAGGCAGTGAAGCTGAGGCTTTGTTGCTTGAAGCCAATCTGATTAAAAAGCTTAAACCCCGCTATAATGTGGTTTTGCGCGATGATAAATCATTTCCATTTATTCTGATCGCCGATGATGAAGAACGCGCTGCGTTGATGATTAAGCATCGCGGTGCACGCAACAAAAAGGGTAAATATTATGGTCCCTTTGCATCTGCCGGTGCGGTGAACCGAACGATTAGTGCTTTGCAAAAAGCCTTCCTTTTACGTTCGTGCACCGATAGCGCTTATGATAATCGCACGCGGCCATGTTTGTTATTTCAAATTAAGCGTTGTGCGG
>JALWJW010000248.1 GCA_026996935.1 Hyphomicrobiales bacterium | reverse complement strand
AAAAGACCGCACCCGCAGTGGTTAATGTATTTACCAGTAAAGTTGTTCAGGAACGAAAACTATCTCCGTTTGGTAATGATCCGTTTTTTAATAAATTTTTCGGTAATGACCAGTTTTTTGGAGGGCGACGTAAGAAGCAAAACTCTTTAGGTTCAGGGGTTATTATTGAAGAAAATGGTTTTATTGTTACGAATAATCATGTGATTAAAGGTGGTAATGATTACCGTGTTGTTCTGCATGATAAGCGCGAGTTTAAAGCAAAACTTTTGCTGCAAGACCCCAAGACAGACCTGGCAATTTTAAAAATTGATACCAGGGGTGAAAAATTGCCGACACTAAGATTGGGCGATTCAGATAAGGTTGAAGTTGGTGACCTTGTGTTGGCGATTGGCAATCCGTTCGGGGTTGGCCAAACGGTGACCAGCGGTATTGTTTCAGCATTGGCGCGCAGCCGTGTTGGGGTTTCGTCTTATCAGTTTTTTATTCAAACTGACGCGCCAATTAACCCGGGAAACTCGGGCGGTGCGTTGATTGATATGAAAGGTCATCTTGTTGGTATTAATACAGCGATTTATACGCGCTCTGGCGGTTCAAACGGTATCGGTTTTGCCATTCCTGCTAATATGGTGAGATCTGTTATTCGCTCGTCAAAAGAGGGGGGTAAAATTATTCGCCCCTGGGTTGGCGCCAGACTTCAGGAAGTGACGCAAGACATTGCAACATCTGTGGGGCTTGATCGACCAAGAGGTGCGATGATTTCACGCTTGCACAGGCAAAGTCCTTTGATGAAAAGCGGTCTTAAACGTGGAGATATTATTGTTGAGTTTGATGGCAAAGAAATTGATTCAGCTAAAGAGTTTGCTTATCGATTTGCCACAAAAGTTATTGGCGATAAAGTCGTGCTGACATATTTGCGTCGGCGTAAAAGTCAAACCGCGACTATTGTTTTAATCAGAGCGCCAGAAACCACACCACGTAATGAAACCATTATTCGTGAACGTGGGCCGTTGTCTGGTTTGGTGGTGTCTAATATTTCTCCTGCTGTCACCAGTGAAATGGGTGTAAGCGATTTTGGTAAAGGGGTGATTGTTACAGGCTTTAAACGCGGTCTTGCGGTTAGGGCCGGGTTTAGAAAAGGTGATATTATTCTAGAGATTAATGATGCGCTAATTGCAAAGGTACGTGATGTGAAACGGGCTGTGCGCGAAGTTGATGGTTATTGGGATATTATTATTGTCCGGAAAGGCCGTAAACGCCGTATGAGATTTGGCGGTTAGGGTGTCATCTTTATTTGAAAGTTCTGACCTTTCTGACAATGCTCCGCGCCCGTTGGCTGATCGCTTGCGTCCTGCAGTTTTAGCCGATGTGGTTGGTCAGGCGCACCTAACTGGTGATAAGGGCGTGTTGACCCGTATGCTTTCTTCTGGTCGTTTGGGATCGATTGTATTGTGGGGGCCGCCAGGAACGGGCAAAACAACAATTGCGCGGTTGATTGCGGCGCAAACAGATTTACATTTTGAGCAAATATCAGCTATTTTTTCCGGCGTTGCCGATCTGAAAAAAATATTTGGCGCTGCAAAAAATCGCCGCACCGAAGGACAGGGTACCTTACTGTTTGTTGATGAGATTCATCGTTTTAACAAAGCCCAACAAGATGGGTTTTTGCCTCATATGGAAGATGGGACGATTACACTTATCGGGGCGACGACGGAAAATCCCTCGTTTGAGCTTAACCCAGCAGTGTTATCACGGGCGCAAGTTTTGGTGCTTAACCGATTAGACCATGAAGCGATTGAGGAATTGGTTTTACGGGCTCAGGAGCTGGAAGGCCGTGAACTGCCGTTAGATGATGAAGCCAAGCAATCTTTGATGGCTATGGCAGATGGAGATGGGCGATATTTCCTCAATTTAGTTGAAGAGGTTTTTGTTTCTACTTTTGATGCTGATGAAGAGCTGAAACTGGATACGGCAGCATTATCTGAATTGGTGCAAAAGCGAATGCCGGTTTATGACAAGTCTGCCGATGGGCACTACAATCTTATTTCGGCATTGCATAAGTCTATTCGCGGTTCAGACCCTGATGCGGCGCTTTATTATTTGGCGCGTATGTTGACGGCGGGCGAAGATCCGTTGTTTTTGTGTCGTCGTTTGGTGCGTATGGCAAATGAAGATATTGGATTGGCAGACCCGCAGGCTATTGTTCAGGCCTTAGCAGCAAAAGATACCTATGAGTTTTTAGGCAGCCCCGAAGGTGAGCTAGGGTTGGCGCAAGCGGCAGTTTATTTGGCAACGGCCCCCAAATCGATTGGGGTTTATCAGGGTTATAAAAAAGTGATGAAACGGGCGCGTGAAACCGGATCATTGCCGCCGCCAAAAATTATTTTAAATGCGCCAACCAAGTTGATGAAAGCGCAAGAATATGGTTCTGGTTATAAGTATGATCACGATCAGCCTGAAGCATTTTCAGGGCAAAATTATTTCCCTGATGAAATGGGACGAGAAACATACTATACACCGCCTGAACGCGGTTTCGAACGTGATATTAAAAAGCGTCTGGATTATTGGGCGCGACTTAGAAAAGAGCGAAACTGAATATGATATATTTATGGGTGGCCCTCGGGGGGGCTATTGGGGCTTCTGGTCGATTTTTTGTAACCTCTTGGGTGACGCGTATGGTGGGGTTTGGATTTCCGTGGGGGACGGTAAGCGTTAATGTAATCGGTTCGTTTTTGATGGGGGCTGTTATTTCCTTTATGGCTCTTAAAATGAATGTCAGCAATGAAATCCGTGCTTTTTTGACCATTGGTATCTTGGGTGGATTTACAACGTTTTCTGCATTTTCTTTGGATTTTGTGACCCTGGTTGATCGAAAAGAAGTTTTAAGCGCACTAGGTTATGCGGCAGGTTCTGTAAGCTTGTCTATTTTGGCGGTTTTCGCCGGTCTATATTTTGTACGAACGGTTTTATCATGAGTGGTGTTAAGCGCATAAAAGTATCAAGCGAAGAAGATTCAATGCGTTTGGACCGTTGGTTTAAAATTCATTTTCCAACTCTGCCTCATGCCATGCTCAACAAAGTTGTACGTAAAGGCGAAGTGCGGGTTGATGGTGGTCGTGTGAAGACGAATACGCGACTTTCGGTAGGTCAGGAAATTCGTGTGCCGCCGTTTAAGATTGATAATGGTAATGATAGTCGGGGCAAGTTAAAAACAGGGCCTGCGCCTGTTCTTTCTAAGGCTGATCGTAAAAAATTTCAGGACATGGTGATTTATGAAGATAAAGACATCATTATTTTAAACAAACCTTCGGGCCTTGCTGTGCAGGGTGGATCGAAAACCAAGTATCATGTGGATGCTCTATTGATGGGGCTTGAGCAGGAGTTTCATGACCGTCCGCGCC
>JALWJW010000247.1 GCA_026996935.1 Hyphomicrobiales bacterium | reverse complement strand
AAGAATAAAGCCAACCAAAGCAGGTGTTACAACGGCAATAATACCGGGCAACAACATTTTCTTTAATGCCGCAGTCGTTGCAATATCAACGCATTTTGCTGTATCAGGATCAGCCGTTCCCTCCAGCAATCCTGGAATTTCACGGAATTGACGACGAATTTCGTTGATCATTTCAAATGCTGCATCGCCAACCGCTGTCATAGTGATCGCTGAAATCAGGAATGGTATCGTACCGCCAATGAACATGCCGACCAAAACGACTGGGGTGGATAAATCAAGATTGAAATCAGGACTGTGTACCTTCACTGTCGCGCCAAACGCCGCAATAATCGCCAACGCAGCCAGGGCCGCTGCACCAATGGCGAAACCTTTACCAATCGCTGCTGTTGTATTGCCCAGTTCATCAAGGCCATCGGTAATTTCACGAACCTCTTTGCCCATGCCGCCCATTTCTGCAATGCCACCGGCATTATCAGCCACAGGACCATAAGCATCAATCGCCATGGTAATACCAACGGTTGAAAGCATACCAACCGCCGCAATACCAACGCCGTATAAACCGGCTAGAGATGTTGAAACAAAGATAATCGCGGCAATAACAAAAATCGGCATTACAACAGATTGCATACCAACAGACAGACCCGTAATCATTACGGTTGCTGGCCCTGTTTCACCGGATTTGGCAATTTTACGAACCGGCGCGCCGCCCGTGTAATACTCAGTAATCAGGCCGATAGCGACACCACCTGCAGCACCCGCCACAACAGCCCACCACACGTTAATATCAATACCAAGCACCTTTACCAACACAAATGCGGCAACTAAAAACAACACCGGCGCGCCAAGCGTGCCCGTACGAAGCGCTGCCGCCGGTGCTGCACCAGAGCGCATTTTAACCACACCAATCATCAGAATTGACGCGATCAAACCAACCGTTGCCAATGCCAATGGCAGGAACATTAAAGCACCGTTGGCCATGGTTGCGGCAATTGCGATCGAAGCAATCATTGCGCCGCAATAGCTTTCAAAAATATCACTGCCCATGCCGGCAACATCGCCAACATTATCACCAACATTATCAGCAATCACACCGGGGTTACGTGGGTCATCTTCTGGAATACCCGCTTCAATTTTGCCCACCAGGTCTGCGCCCACATCAGCAGATTTGGTAAAAATACCACCGCCCACACGCGAGAACAAAGCCACACAACTTGCCCCCATGCCAAAACCCTCAAGAGCATGAACATTATGAAGCAATGATTCAGGGCTTAAATCTCCCGCCAGACCATAGGCATAAAACAAACCTCCAAGCCCGATAAGACCAAGCGCTGCAACACAAAGGCCCATAATAGAGCCACCAAAAAAAGCAACCGTTAGAGCGCTGGCAGCCCCTTCTTCTTTAGCCGCCATCGCGGTGCGCACATTGGCTTTTGTTGCTGCAAACATACCAAGCCAACCGGCAACAGAAGAAGAAACAGCCCCGACAATAACGGCAATACCGGTGTCTTTTCCAAGAGCAGCCCAGGCAATTGCAACCAGAACCACAAGGAATACAAAAAGCATTTTGTATTCGCGTTTCATAAACACCATGGCACCCAAATGAATTTGGTCGCCGATTTTCTTAATAGCGGCATCCCCTTCCGGGTATTTCTTCACGACTACATAAAGTATAAACGCACAAAGTAACCCGATGACACCAACTAAAACCGGCGCCAATGAAAGCTGTGAAACAGTCATTATTTCCTCCCAGACTCATTTTTCTTATGCCAAAGCTTTAACGTCAAATTGCCGCATGTCTAGCTTAAAATGGCCCATTTCCGCGCCTTTTATAAACGGCGTTAAAATCACATATATTTCAATGGCTTAGATATATATTGAGAAAAGTATATGAAGAGATGAAGTGGCAGGACAAAGCAGCAAACGTCAAAAACCAAGAACACTCACCCCTCTCACCATAGCCACAAAATAACAACCACGGCATTTCCAAGTGTATTCATACCCGCCTGACGCATTGTAAAACGCTAGAATTGGGAGACACCAAGCAATAAAATTCACCGCACCCTCTGAAACTAGGGCCAACCGGCCCTCAGCGCCCCTGCGCCGAACGTCATGTCACAGACATGCATTCGCATGATGCGGAGCATACGGGTGAAACCCGTTAGCGCGAGCGGCTCCCAAAAACCCCATCCTTATTCACCCACCACAAACGCCAAACCCCAACGGCATCATTGTTTCAACATGATAGTTTTAAGTAACATTACAAAGAGGTTAAAAAACCCTTCCGGCAAGGTTCTCCTTTTCAATATTTATATTTTCGATTTTTCTCTTCAACCTCTAGTTTATTCAACATCCTGCCTATATTTGAAATTTTTAGTTCCAAATCAATCAATTTGAGCACAGGCAGATCACCTTCAAATAAGAACAAAACTTCATCGAAGATATCTCGTCCTAGAATATCCTTATGAGGCGATTGAAGAGCCTTAGTTCCTTTGCTTCTAAAAACAACTTTTTTGATGAATGGAACGATACATTGCAAAAGTAATATGCACTCACTTTAACGGCCGTTGGGATCTTTACCCCGAAAACAGAAACAATAATTCGGCCCCCCAACGGGCCAAACTCCACCACTCTTGATAATAGGAACAGATTCCACAATTTCATTCATTCATCTGCTTTCTTCTTTGAGGGCTTAGCCCTAGCTGGAAAGGGTAACCTAGATTGTTACGACCTGGCATTTACTCATTGCCTTTATTAAACTCGTTGATTATTTCACTTGCGAACCAATTCAAGTCTTTAGGCCGAAATTTTATTTTGTTTTGGCTTTGAACAAATGAGGTTGTGTAAAACTTTTGGATTGATCCATTTGCGCAAATTTTCCTATTCTTCTGCAATGAACAAATAAACCTATCGATATACAAACGGCGGCTGCCTAAAGACAAAACATACCCAATATCTTCTGGAAATTTTACTTGCTGTTTTATCCTATCATCCATCAGCTTAAGCCCCTGCGCAACAAGTTTTGGCTCATTTTTAAACTCTCCAAGCCCTCCAATTGCCCAAGCTTGGTTAAAGTAAGCCATATTATTTGGTGTTGTTAAGGTATCCTCCAACACTATTTTTTCGAACCAACGCCAATAGAAATTATTATTGGCCATAAGCGCGGCTCTTGTAACAAGGCTAAAAATATCAGCCTTTGTTTCTTCGGAAACCTGTCCATCCGCAATTGCAGTCTTAGAGTTTTCAAAGAACGTATTTACTTTTTGCGCGCACTGACATTTTTGCAATCCAACAAACAACTTTTCATTGGAGTGAAGCTCAATAATTGGTTCGATAAAGAGAGGTTTTTCGTAGTATAATAGTATTATTGACATGTAAGAATTCTCCCGTGTTTTTGACATAATCTGTAGA
>JALWJW010000246.1 GCA_026996935.1 Hyphomicrobiales bacterium | reverse complement strand
CTTTAAAACAATGGTCTTTTCAATAATCGACTTGCCCACATCACCTTCATTGTTTGCAATCGCCGTTAAATCAATTTTCTCCAGTAAGTCACCTGCTTGCGAGGTACCGCTCTCTCCATCTTTTAAAGCCGACAAAACAATCTGCCCGGTCTCAACACCGTTCAGCCGCACAACCAGCTTTGAGCCTTCAGGCACAATAATATCTTTACCCGCCAGCTTTGTCTGCTCACCGATTGTCCCTTTGACAGCCCCTTGTGATAATTGCGTCCCCGTTAAAAGAATAGGCGCGCGTTTGGTAAATGCCGGTGGCGAAATCCACGCATCAAGTGACACAATTTTTGCCACTACAGGCTTTTCACCATCCGATACAATTTTTGCCAGTTCATATTTCCAGTTTGCCCCATTAAAAAACAGCGCCACAAACAACAAACCAGCCAAAGTAAATCGCCACGCATTAGGGTCACGATACATCCAGTCAGATCGCGGAATACCGGTTTTTAAATTGACGATATTTTTATATTGGCGTTTTTTATGAGCTGCCCATATGGCTTTGGATTGCTCATCTGTTTCTTCCTCACCGGCACCACTTGCCAAGTCATCATCCCAGGCTGAAATCGGTCGATGCTTTAACCTGGAACGGCGTTCCACCCGGCCAATCGCTTGCTCGCGTGATGGCCAGGCCACATCAAAAAACGCTTTTAATGAATAAATAAATGCCAAACCGGCAACGCCAAGCAAACCAAGTCGCACCCCAAAGGGCAACAACCCAAACCCGCCAGATATAACACCAAGAACAATAAGCCCGACAATCATCATCGGCCAAAAAGCCGCCTGCCAGCACTGCTCCCAAAACAGGCCAAGCCTGGCTTGAAAAATTTTCCACTTAAGGACGGTTTGTGCGTTCATGCTCATAATTTTATGATGCTATCACAAAATGGCGTTTTTAAGCAACAAACCAGCAAGTCGACTCAAAACAGCATTAAACCTCTTGGTTTCGTTTTGAAAACCCCCAAAGTCCGACCAAAGTACAAAACCACGACACAACCACGTTCCAACCAGCAAAGGAAAGTCCTAAAATGCGAATTTGAACTTCATCACACATCACAATTTTTTTGGTTAAATCAGGCAGACCTGATGACAAACCGCCGCTGCCTGTACACGTGCTTGGCCCCGGCCAAAAGCCCCATTCAATACCTGCATGATAGGCACCAAGCAAACCGCCGGCAAACATAATCAGCCCCAGCAATAAAACGCCCCAGCCCAGCAAATTGCCGCGCAATTTACCCGCCATCACCAACAGCGTCATAATAATAGCTAAAGGCACAACAATATAATAAGCAATGCGTTGGGTCAGGCACAATTCACAAGGCAGATATCCGCCAATTAATTCAAACCCCCACGCCGTCACAATAGAAAACAGCGAATAACCCAGAATGACCGCCAGCGCTTTGCCTGTTTTAGTTGCCAATAGTTTTTTCATCAAAAGAACTCGATTTTAATATTTAAATATACTTCAACAATACAAAGCCACCAATCAGGGCAGCAGAACCAACCAGGGTCAAAATCCCTAAATACTTCTCAATAAAGGCTTTAATCGGTGGGCCAAACCAGTAAATCAATCCACAGACAATAAAAAACCGCAATCCACGCGACACAACAGAGCCAATAATAAACAACGGCAACGATAACCCTGTTAGACCGCTTGAAATAGTGAAAACTTTGTAAGGTATCGGCGTAAAGCCGGCTACAAAGACAATAATAAGTCCATAATTATCAAACCATGTTTTTAGCGTCTCAAAACCTTTTTCCATACCATAAAAAGCCACCAGCGGCTGACCGATTGTTTCAAATAACAATGCGCCAATCACATATCCAAATATACCGCCAAGTACAGAAGCAACAGTACACAAAAACGCATACCACCAGGCCCGCTTGCGATTAGCAAGCGTCATGGGAACAAGCATCACATCAGGCGGAATCGGAAAGAACGCGCTTTCAGTAAAAGCCACAGCGCCTAAAATCCATTGGGCGCGTTTATGAGCAGCTAAACCCATCACCCAGTCATATAATTTTCTTAACATGAGCCAAGGATTTAACGATTTTGCGGTGATTTGTCTATAAATGTTAAAAACAACGATTAACAAGCATTTTATGGGTTGACGAATTTCTTTGTCTGCCTATGATCGCCACGAAATTTCGATCCTTTGATCGTAAGATGCTTGCAGGGCCCCTGTGGCGGAATTGGTAGACGCGCTGGATTCAAAATCCAGTTCTTTCGGGAGTGGGAGTTCGATTCTCCCCGGGGGCACCAAAAACCTTTCGCAAGAAAGGTTACGATGTATATTTCATTCTCTCAAACCCTCAGCGGCAGTTGTTTCAAAGAAACAACGAGAACCTATTCCATACGTAATACTCCCTTCAAGATATACCGCTATTTTAAGATGTGAAGTAAGACGATCAATTTTTATTTCCGTTCACGCTAATGGCTACGCCATACGCTGCACTAACGCGGCCTACTCGGCCGAGGGCCCTTGGCCCTAGTCGTTCGCTGCACTCCTCCACCTCAAATTACGGAAACCTCCAACCACAAACTGGAACCAAGCCACCACCTCTAAAACTAGGCGCGACGGGCCTCGGCGCTAATGCGCCGCCGTCATGTCGAAGACATGCATTCGCATGATGCAGAGCATTTTGCAAAGCAAAATTTGCGTGAGCGCTGCACCAATCCTCACCGTAAATTTCCACACCCCTCACAAAAAACTATACGGATCCACATCTACCGATAACTTCAAACTCCCCCGCGGTTTCACCCCATCCAACCAAGCCGAAATAAACCCCTGAATATCTTGACCCCTCGTTGTCCTCACCAAAAACCGAAACCGAAACCGTCCGCGAATCTGGGCTAAGGGTGCAGGCGCTGGACCTAGGACTTGAATATCTGGCACTCGTGGCACCCGCCGCGCCAATTCATTGGCAAAGCTTTGCGTCTGGTTTAAATCGCTGCCCGAAACAATAATGCCAGCCAACTGGCCATAAGGCGGCAGATTAGCCATTTCGCGAATTTGTTTTTCGTGGGCTAAAAAACCCTCACGATCCCCCGCCGCCAATGCTTCAAGCAATGGATGGTCAGGCATGTAAGTTTGAATAAGCGCGCGGCCGGGTTTTTCACCACGCCCGGCACGGCCCGCCACCTGCGCCAACAATTGCCATGTCCGCTCACCCGCGCGTGGATCGCTGGTTTCCAGTGCCAAATCAGCATCAACCACACCAGCCAAAGTTAAGTTGGGAAAGTGATGACCCTTTGCCACCAATTGCGTGCCGATAATCAAATTATATTTACCCTCGGCAATGTCTCGAATTTTTTGATGCAACGAAACCCCGCGCGACACATCACTCGACAGCACAACAATTTCAGCCCCCTCAAACCGCTCGGCAGCTTCTTCGGCCAAGCGCTCAATCCCCGGT
>JALWJW010000245.1 GCA_026996935.1 Hyphomicrobiales bacterium | reverse complement strand
GCCGTCTTGCTGATTTCAGAAGATTTAGACGAAGTGTTTTCCATCGCTGATCGTGTCGCGGTAATGTATCACGGCAAATTAAGCCCGATTTTAAATGTCAGAGACACCAACATCGCAACAATTGGCGCCATGATGGGCGGTGATATGTCTGGCATGGAAGGAAGGGCGGCCTGATGCAAATTGAACCTCGTGAAAATATTTCAACGGCTCGCGTAATTATGGCCCCGATCATGGCCATTCTGGTGGCATTCATCCTATGCGCTGGTTTGATTATGTGGACGGGGCAATCGGTATTTGAGGCTTATGGTTATTTGTTCAAAGGCGGCTTTGGCTCGCGCTTTGCCATTTCTGAAACCCTTAACCGCTCAACCCCGCTGATTTTTACAGGCCTTGCTGCTGCGGTGGCTTTTCGTGCAAAATTTTGGAATATCGGGGCTGAAGGCCAACTTTATTTTGGCGCACTGGCCGCCACTTTGCTTGGCACAGGCGTGATTACTTTACCCTCATATCTGATGATCCCTTTCCTGTTTTTAGTGGGTGCTTTTGCTGGCGGCCTGGCGCTTATTGGTCCGGTATTTTTAAAAACAAAATTAAAAGTTGACGAGGTCGTCACGACATTATTGCTTAACTTTGTCATTTTGCTTTTGGTCAATTATTTACTCGAAGGCCCGTTAAAAGATCCAATGTCGATGGGGTGGCCACAAGCTGCTGCCATTATAGATCAAGGTGTTCTGCCTGCATTGCTACCCCGCACACGCCTTCACATCGGGTTTCTGGTTGCCATTGGCGCGGGTGTGTTTATCTGGGCGCTGATGCGTTACACCATTTGGGGCTATGAAATTCGCGCTGTCGGGGCCAATCCCAACGCGGCAAAATTTGCCGGTATTTCGATCAATAAAACCGTCTTGCTGGTAGCGATGTTATCAGGTGGTTTGGCGGGCATGGCCGGCATTACTGAAACCACTGGCACCAAAGGATATTTGACTTTAGATTTATCACCGGGATTTGGCTATGCGGGCATTGCCGTTGCCATGTTGGCAAATCTGCATCCCCTTGGCGTAATTATTTCAGCCATCTTTTTAGCCGGCATTTATGTCGGTGCAGATTCAATGAGCCGCGCTGTAAACATTCCCACTTACATTGCTGATGTGCTGGTGGCGTTGAGCGTTTTAAGCGTTTTGGTATCTTTGTTGTTTGTTCAGTTTAGAGTGAGGTGGCGTTAATGGATTGGCTTGAACTCTTTATTTCGGCTGGCTTTTGGGCCGCGATGATGCGCATTGCCGCCCCGCTTATTTTTGGCACCATTGGTGAACTTATTTGCGAACGTGCTGGCGTGCTCAATTTAGGCATTGAAGGCATTATGACTATGGGGGCCATGGTCGGCTGGATGTGGGTTTTTCAAGGTGGCACGTTGTGGGGCGGTGTCATGTTCGCCGCATTTATCGGCGCCATGTTTGGCCTGTTACATGCCATTTTTGTGGTCCATCTTGGCTTGTCGCAACACGTTTCGGGCATCGGCATCACCATGCTGGCATCGTCATTGAGTTATTTTGTTTTTCGCATGTTTTTGCCAGATTCAACCACGCCGCCAAAAATCACAGCGTTTAAACCATTGGAAATTCCTTACCTGTCAAAAATCCCCTTCTTTGGAGAAGCATTTTTTTCCCACACGGCATTGACCTATCTGGCTGTCGCCATCGTGCCAGTTGCCATTTATATGCTTTACAAAACCCCTGTTGGCCGCGCTGTTCGCATGGCGGGTGAAAACCCTGTAGCGCTAGAGGCTCAAGGTATTAATGTTCTGATGATCCGTACAGGGGCTGTCATGGTTGGCAGCGCCATCATGGCCGTTGGCGGGGCATATCTGACCATTTCAGCTTTTGATGCGTTCTTTTTTGGCATGATAAATGGTCGGGGGTGGATTTGTGTGGCGCTGGTTATTTTCGCCTCTTGGAAGCCGGGCAGGGCGTTGTTTGGCGCCTTGCTGTTTGCAGGTATTGATGCCTTTCAGGTGCGCGCTCAACAATTGGCGGGCGGCGCTATACCCTATCAGTTTTTCCTCATGCTGCCCTATATACTCTCCATCGCTGCCATGATTATTATGTCAAAACGCATGGTCTATCCAAAGGCCTTATTGGTGCCGTTTAGACGCGGTGACAGGATATAATGAGATGCTTGATTTACTGATTGAGAATGCAAAGCTGGCCGGTCATACACAACTGCAAATGATCGCGGTAAAAGGTGGCACCATTGTTGAGGTCGCCCCAACAATTGAGGCCGAGGCGCAAACCAAAATCGATGCTGATGGCAGCTTCATAACAGCGCCTTTCATCGATAGCCATTTCCATTTGGATTCAGCCCTGTCTTACGGCCAACCACGCATCAATCAATCAGGCACCTTGCTTGAAGGCATTGAACTATGGGGCGAACTCAAACCAACCCAAACTGTTGAAGACTTCTATGCAAGGGCCATGGAGTTTTGCCTGTGGTCACTGGCGCGCGGCACGTTAGGTTTGCGTAGCCACGTAGACATCACGGACGATAAATTGCTCGCCGTTGAAGCACTGGTTGCCGTGCGCGAAAAAATGAAACCTTATATGGACATTCAGCTTGTCGCCTTTCCTCAAGACGGATTTTTGCGTTATGAAAATTCGCGCACCAACTTGCTTAAAGCATTGGACATGGGCGTTGATGTTGTTGGCGGGATTCCCCATTTTGAACGCACCATGACAGACGGGGCAGAATCGGTTCGCCAGCTTTGCCAGATCGCTGCTGATAAAGGCTTACTGGTCGATATGCACTGCGATGAAAGCGATGATGCCATGTCGCGCCACATCGAAACCTTGGCCAGCGAAACCGTACGATTGGGTATGCAGGGCCGCGTGGCGGGTTCGCATCTGACCTCCATGCACTCGATGGATAATTACTACGTCTCAAAACTCATGCCGCTGATGGCCGAAGCTGACATTCAAGTCATTGCCAATCCGCTGATAAACATCACCCTGCAGGGCCGCCATGATACATATCCCAAACGCCGTGGCATGACGCGGGTGAAGGAACTGCTAGAGGCGGGCATCAATGTCGCCTTTGGCCATGATTGCGTGATGGACCCTTGGTATAGCTTTGGTAGTCACGACATGCTCGAAGTCGCAGGCATGGGCCTTCATGTCGGGCAAATGACAGGGGTTGAGCAAACCCAAAGCTGCTTTGATGCGGTCACAAAAAACGCCGCGCAAACCATGCAATTTACGGGCTATGGATTAGAGGTTGGGTGTAAGGCCGATATGGTCATTCTTGACTGCCAATCAGCTTTTGATGCTATTCGCCTGCGCCCTGCTCGATTGTTTGTTATACGTGGCGGTAAGGTGATTGCCAAAACCGCTAAAGCCACGCCGCAGGTTTTAATCGATGACAATGTGGTTGATATAGATTTTATGCCATCAGGCTTGAACCGCTAAGGAGCGATAATAATGACAAAC
>JALWJW010000244.1 GCA_026996935.1 Hyphomicrobiales bacterium | reverse complement strand
AAAAAGAGGCCTTGTGGAAACGGATTAGTGCAGCGGACTTTTTGTCCGATAATGAAAAGCGTCAACTCGTTGGTCTTGCCCCCTTAAACTAAGAAAAACAATCAATTTCAGTTTAAAATATAGGAAGATAATAATGACGGATCGGGCCAAGGCTGGGCACCGCTTGCGGCTGCTTGGTCAAACCAAACACCCCACCGCAATTGATGCCAAGGGAGTGTTTTCGGGGTACGCATCGGTTTTTGACTGCGTCGATGGCGGCGGCGATATGGTGATGCCAGGGGCCTTTGCTCATAGTTTATCAAAGCGAAAACCAAAAGATATTCGCATGCTTTTTCAACATGATCCGGCAAAACCTGTGGGTGTCTGGCTTGATGTTTTCGAAGATCAATATGGGTTGTTTGTACGTGGAAAATTGACCAAAGGCGTGCAACAGGCAAGCGAACTCAACCAGCTCCTAAATCAGGGGGCCATTGATGGCTTGTCGATTGGATTTAAAACTCAACGCGCCCGCCGCAACAAAACAACAGGCATCCGCAAGATTTATCAACTTGATTTGTGGGAAATTTCTTTGGTGACCTTCCCCATGCTCACCAGCGCCCGCATTTTAAAAGCAAAATAATCACCCCTAATCTTCATCCATAACAGCGAGGAATAAATGACAAATATGGATACTGTCTCAAACTTTGAGACCAAAAACCTGGAAACCAAAGTTGTTGGTTCTGCCAATAATATCGAACTGAACAATAGTGAAATCACTGGCGCCCTAGACGAGTTTCTTGGTGCGTTTGAAGACTTCAAACAAGCCAATGATGAACGGCTGGACCAACTGGAAAAACGCATGTCAGCCGATGTGCTCAGCACCGATAAAGTTGATCGGATTAACGCGGCACTTGATAGGCAAAAAATCAAACTTGATGATATGATGTTAAAGGCATCTCGCCCGCATTTATCAGGCATTGAAAACGCCAATTTTAATGGCGAGAACAACGAACATAAAAAAGCTTTTGATAGCTATGTTCGCAAAGGCGATACCTCAGGCCTGATGACTTTAAACACTAAAGCCTTGTCGGTTGGCTCAGATAGTGATGGTGGTTATCTGGTGCCTGAACAAACTGAAACAGAAATTGGCCGCTTACTTGGTGCTGCATCTCCCATCCGTGCGATTTGCGATGTCCGCCAGGTTTCAGCCAGCATCTATAAAAAGCCGTTCATGACCACAGGCCCGTCAACAGGTTGGGTTGGGGAAACGGTATCACGCCCTCAAACCTCAAGCCCAACATTGTCAGAATTGCAATTCCCAACGATGGAATTATACGCCATGCCAGCGGCAACCCAAAGCCTTCTGGATGATAGTGTTGTCAATATTGATGAATGGCTGGCGCAAGAAGTTCAATCAGCTTTTGCCGAACAGGAAAGCACAGCTTTTGTGACAGGTGATGGCATCAATAAACCGCGCGGCTTTCTTGATTACACCGCAGTTGATAATGATAGCTGGAGTTGGGGCAATCTTGGCTACACTGCAACTGGTGTTGATGGTGACTTTGCCGCTGCCGATCAATCTGATGCCCTGATTGATACAATCTATTCTCTAAAAGCTGGCTATCGACAAAACGCCCATTGGGTGATGAACCGCACCACACAGGCGCAAATTCGCAAACTCAAAGATGCCGATGGAAATTATTTGTGGCAACCATCAAACGCAACAGATGGTCTGGCAACATTGATGAATTTTCCAATCATGGAATCTGAAGATATGCCCGACATTGCATCAGACAGTTTTGCCGCCGCCTTTGGTAATTTCAAACGTGGATATTTGGTTGTTGATCGTGTGGGCGTTCGTATTCTGCGCGACCCGTATTCAGCAAAACCCTATGTGCTTTTCTATACCACCAAGCGCGTTGGTGGTGGTGTGCAAAACTTTGAGGCAATCAAATTGCTCAAGTTTGGCGTTTCATAAAACGGCATTTTCCAGCCAATACCTCCCCAACTGGCGGGTGGATCATTCGTGGTTCACCCGTCTTTTTTAATAAATATGGAGTGATAAATGCCTGCCCTTTTACACACCCCGCCGCTCATTGAACCGGTGAGTTTAGACGAGGCAAAACAGTATTTAAAAATTGATACCAATGCTGAAGATGATTTGATTTCACGGTTGATTGTCACGGCCCGTCAGCACGTGGAAACCTTGAGTGATTTGATATTGATTGAACAAATCTGGCGAGTTTATTTCAATAATTGGCCTTCAAACGCTCAATTGACTTTACCCGTTATGCCGATCTCAACAATCACCTCGTTGAAAACCTACAATCAGGAAGATGTCGCCAGCGAAATTGATGCGGCACATTACTATGGGAATAACATTTCAACACCGCCTCAACTTATCTTGCGCCCATCGCGATCTTGGATAAAACCAGCGCGCCCTGTCAATGGCATTGAAGTTGAAGTTGTTGCAGGTTTTGGGCCAATGGCTAGTGATGTACCAGAACCCTTACGTCAGGCCATTTTATTGCTTGTGGCCCATTGGTATGAAAACCGTCATGCAGCTTGCGATGGTCAACCAAATCACGATATCAACGCCGCGATCAATAAGGTAATCGCTCCCTTTAAGGTAAAACGCCTATGACCTGTTTTTCGCAGCTTAATCGGCGGCTTGATATTCAAAAGCCTCAACGTGTGAGTGATGGTATGGGCGGATCAAATGTGTCGTGGTTGTTATTGGATACGGTGTGGGCAAGCCTGAAGCCGCGCCACAGTGTTGAAAAATTTGATGCCGAAAAAGTAACGGCCAAAACAACCCACACAATCATCATCCGATACCGAAATGACCTTCTGCCTGACATGCGGTTTGTCTTGGGTGCGAGGGTCTTTGAAATTGTTTCGATCATTAATGTCAAAGAACAAAACACCTGGCTGGAATGTGTATGTGTTGAAAAGGTTTTGTGATGATCAAGGCCGAAAAAATCAAACTCACATTAGCCCCTGATTTGGAACATCTGTTGCAAACAATGATTGCGAAACAGTCATCAGATCTACTTGGCAAGAACACCACTGTTTCCGTTAAAAATAAATCAACACCAGCAGGGGCTTCATTAAAGGTACTGATAAATTCAAACGGTGCCATTGCGAAGGAATTTGGTAGTTTTTCAAATCCTGCCCGTCCGTGGTTTTCTTTGCTGAAAAAACAAATCGCGCCCGCTCTATCGAGCATTTTACCGGCGCACCTGAAACTTAAAAAATAAACCAATAGGATTTTAAATGCCTGTCAACCCAGCACTGGATTTGCAGGGCGCGATTTATGCTGCCTTGTCCAATCATGTCAATTTGACCACCGTGTTAGGTGGCCCCAAAATTTTTGATGATGTACCCCAATCAACCCCATTTCCCTATGTCACATTGGGGGAGATTGAAACCCGTGACTGGGATACACAAACATCAAGCGGTCATGAGCATATTGTCACCTTGCACGGCTGGTCAAAATAT
>JALWJW010000243.1 GCA_026996935.1 Hyphomicrobiales bacterium | reverse complement strand
CAGGTGGTAGAGCACATCATTCGTAATGATGGGGTCGGGTGTTCGAGTCACCCATGCGGCACCATTAGACTTTGGCAAAGCAAAAGGCTGACACAAATACACTCGCTATTGTAGCGGTAGTTGATTTGCAGAAACAACGAGAGCGAGTGTTCTAGGTTTCTCTGCCACACTATCCATTGAAAAATCAACTTGCCCGCCATGCATGGGTGGCTTTATCACATCAAACCACCCAGCACCCTTCACGATAACAAGGCAACAAGAGAATGGAGCAAACCATTTGACAACAGATTTTTACTGCGTTAAATTATTGTATGCAAAAAATATACAAAAAAAAGACAAAACCAACTGTAGGTGAGATGATGAAGAATGATATCGTCACTTGCGCACTAAAACCGGGAACACAAATTCGCGAAGTTGAAGCATGTTCGCGTTATCGTGCAAGCCGCACGCCGGTGCGTGAAGCACTGGTTGAGCTTTCGGCTAAAGGGTTTATTGTTCTTGAATTGAACAAAGGGGCTATTGTTGCTCCTCTCGATACAGCAACAGTTTTTTCGGTGTTTGAGGCGCGCATCCCTGCCGAAAAGGCAGCGACTGCGCTGGCAGCGCTGCGGGCAACAGAAAAAGAGCGCGAAAGCCTGGATCAGTACAAACGTGAATTATTTGAGATTGATCCAGCAACAGACCTGGATGATTTTTTTGCAATCGACAAAGCTGTTCATAACGCTTTAAGCCACATGTCCCGCAACATCTATATTGCGGATCAGATCGAAAATTTACGCGCCCACACCGCCCGTTGCTGGCATTTTTATAAGGAACGGGGCTTAAAAGAAGAAGCCGACATCAAAGGCATGATTGCAATTCTGGAAGCCGTAATTGCAAACAATCCGCAAGAGGCAGCCGAAGCGATGCGTGTTCACCTTGGCACCTATGTCAATGCCTATCGAGACATGATGCGTGATCAGATTGAAACATTAAAATGGGTATGAGTATGAAAAAGTCTTATTTAACCGCAATCATATCGGTTGCATTGTTTTGCACGTTAGTCATTTCAACAAAGGCTGCGGAAATAGAATCTCAAATGGTTACATTCCGGGGCAAGCCTGCACCCTTAACAGCATTTCAGAAAAAACGCCTGCCACCTGGTGCGAAAAACCCACCAGGACGCGAATTGACTGCAATGTTACGCATCCCTAAAGGAAATGCACCGCATCCCGCGGTCATTTTAATCCACACCTGCCACAATGTTGATTATTATTTACCATGGATAAAAAAGTTCAATTCCTGGGGGCTTGCAACTCTTAGCTTTTCACGTTGCCAACCCCCGGACTTCAAACCCATGAATGCCAATGAAAGTCTTGAATGGCGAGAAGGTTCTGCCACTGCTTATGCAGCCTTAAGGTTTTTAGCACAGAATCCGGCAATAGACAAAAAAGCAATTGCCTTGATTGGTTGGTCACGCGTTGGCATGGTACCACTTAGTGTTTTGAATCCTGAAGGCGAGTATCAGTTTTCCAAAATCAAATTTGCGGCCGCTGTAGCGATAAACCCATTTTGCGGCTTTGCCGGTGGGCCCCATCAGGCACCAATATTAGTATTATCGGCCGAGAAAGATGATTGGGTAGATCCAAAATTATGTGAAAAAATGCGCGCCCTGACAGCCAAAGATCCGTTTCCTGTAGAAGTTAAGATTTTAGCTGATGCCTGGCACGGCTTTGATATAAAAGCCTTTGGTAAACCACATTTCAGCGAAAAAGAAATAAATCTAGATGGTTATCCCGTCGGCGGGGGCACATTGGGCTATAATCAGCAGGCTCACGAAAAAGCCATCAAAATCCTCAAGGCATTTTTGACTAAAACGCTAAAACTGAAAAGTGTCAATTAGATCGTTTCAGGTTTTATCCATATCAAAAAATCTAGAGCAAGATGTTTTAATATTTGATTATTTGATGAAGTTAAATCTGTTCACTCTGCAAGGCGCGGTGCACAGCTCAGCCTGGTTGACTGGACAAGCAGCGGAACACTGCAGATAGCAGATTTGGCCCATCAAAAGCCGGTCAAATGACCAAACAATAAGTCATCTTGCTTTAAACAATCAAAAAACCGCCATTTTCAAGATCCGTTGCTGACAGCCCTGTAACATTTTCAAGTGTTGCAATGGCAGTCATCGGATCACCAACATTACCAAGTTGCACATACATGATCGTATCAGCGCCATCATCAACAAAGGACACAAGATCACTCACATTGGCATTGCCCGAGAACAAGTGATGCAAATCAAGGACATCACCCACTTCAAAATCAGTTACATGATCATACCAGACATCACTTGATGACGGGTTTACAACATCTTTGGTTGCCCAGACAAAAGTATCATTGCCAGCACCGCCTGTTAAAATATCATCACCTTTATAACCGCGAATGGTATCATTACCGCCACCGCCAACAAGCTCATTGGCACGCACATCACCTTTCATGACATCGTCATAATCTGACCCAATCAATTTTTCGATTGTCCAAACAGTGTCCGTGCCCATGCCTGTTACGGTGTGATGATTAAGGTCCACATTCAAGCTTCCTGTTGCTGATGAATAATCAAGTTCATCAAATCCACTACCACCAGAATAACTGTCATCACCAGCTTCGCCAACAAAGAAATCATCGCCGCCGTCGCCGTTTAAAACATCATCACCTTCACCACCGTCGATGAAGTCAGTACCCGTGCCACCGTGAATGGTATCATTACCAGCATCACCATCTAGTACATCAATACCAGATGAGCCAAACAATTCATCATTACCTTCGCCACCGGCAATAACATCATCACCGCCACCGCCGTTTAAACTGTCATCACCCTGGTCGCCTTCAACCACATCATCGCCCGTGCCGCCGTCAATATTATCATTGCCAGTACCACCGGTCAGGTAATCATAACCACTTCCACCGGTGATCGTATCATCACCAGCTTGGCCATAAATACTATCGTTTCCGCCTTCACCATGTAGCGTGTCGTTACCATCACCACCCAATACACTATCACTACCCGTGCCAGCATAAACATTATCCTGTTCAGTACCGCCAATGTAGGTGTCATGGCCAGAGCGCAAATCAATGCGCTCTACATTGAGAACTTCGATACCACTAAAATCAATATAATCTGATCCACCACTGGCGGTAATGCGATCAAAACCATCGCCCAGATCAATTTGTTCAACATTTGAAATGTTTGATGCAGACTGGTTCAAGTATATCGTGTCGCTATAAATGCTACCTGATATTTTATCGAAACCTGCACCACCATCTATTTTATCAAACCCGTCATTGCCAACAACGATAAAGGTGTCATCACCTGCACCACCTAACAGGTCATCATTACCAGACCCGCCTTCAATGCCATCATTACCGCTGGTGCCGATAATGGTATCATTGCCTGCCCCACCATCAATCCGTTCAATGCTGGTTAAACTAATACCCGTTGAGAAA